>DUKS01000002.1 GCA_013329215.1 Nanobdellota archaeon
AAATCAACTAAAACCCAGGTAATCAGTTAAAGTAAAAAGGCAGAAACCAAAATGCATAAAGACACCCTTGCAAACATTGTAATAAAAGCAGTAAGGCAGGCAAATTCCGTCATTGACTCATCTTATGAGTTTCCTGAAGCTGATATAAGGACAAAAGATGAGATGGCATTCAGGGACAATGTGCTCAAGTACTGCAACGCGTGCCATGATGACAGCAAGAAAGAGGAGAGGGCTGCTTATATGCAGAACATTTTGGGGTATGCTGCTTCATTGCAGGCAAATGAGGAATATGGCAAAAGGCTGCCTGCAGTGATAAAATCAATAAATACATGCAAGATTTCAACACGAATAGGAATCGGCGCCTGTTATGCAGGAGGCATAGCCGGATATTTTTTACCATCGTTTTCCGTAATGCTCGTATCATTATTAGGCCTTTTGCAAAGCGGGACAAATAATGGCTATGACCGAAGAGGGGGGCAGTTCCACGGAAAACCGCTGGAAAAGAAACTCGTTGACGAGCATTATGAATATTCCCTGCAGGAAGGCACTGCAAAAGAATTAATACAGGTTAGCCCGCAGGAGTTTAACGAAGCCATGTTTGAGCACTGGGGCGACTTGATGGTTGCATTTGAGGATATTGAACACAAATAATTATCCAAATGCTTCCTTCATCTTTCCAAACAAGCCTTTTCTGGGCTTCAGCTTTTCTTCTCCTTCGCCGGCAAGCTCTGCAATAAGCTCTTTCTGCCTTTTGGAAAGCTTTTCAGGGACTTTTACAACCACCTTCACAAGCTCATCGCCGTTTCCGCCGTCGGGATACGGCACGCCCTTTGCATTCAATTTGAAAACAGTGTCTGTCTGCGTGCCTGCCGGTATTTTCATCGTAACATCGCCGTGCAGTGTCGGCACTTTCACCTCATCGCCCAATGCCGCCTGCGCAAATGTCACAGGCATCTCAAGCAGGATATCGTTGCCTTCCCTTTCAAACAGCTTGTGCGGCTTTACATTCAGTTCAATGTAGAGATTTCCTGCAGAGGTCCCTCTGTCGCCTGCTTCGCCTTCATGCGCCAACCTTAACGTGGAGCCAGTTTCAACCCCGGCAGGTATTTTAACAGCAATTACTTTTGTTTTCTTTACCTTGCCTGTGCCATGGCATTTCCTGCACTTGGTTTTTGCAGAGTTCCCCTCCCCATTGCAGTTAGGGCAAGATAAGGTCTGTGACATAATGCCGAACGGGGTCCTGAAAACCCGTTTTACCATGCCGGAACCGCCGCATGTTTTGCATGTTTCCAGGTCTCCGCCTTCAGCGCCTGTGCCTTCGCATGCTTCACAAGTGTCATATTTCTCAATTTCAACTTTCTTTTCAGCCCCGAATGCGGCCTCTTCAAATGAAAGGTCCATTGAATAGCTCAGGTCAGCACCTTTCCTCTGCCTCCTTTGCCTTCTTGAAGAACTGAAGGGAGAGCCGCCGAAAAAGCTTTCAAATATGTCGAACGCATCATCCATACCAAAATTGCCAAAACCCTCAAAGCCGGAGAACCCGCCATTAAACCCCTGCTGGTTGCCCTCTTCCGAGCCAAACCTGTCATAGTTCTGCCTTTTTGCCTTGTCTCCCAAAACAGAATAAGCCTCGTTTATTTCCTTGAATTTCTCTGCGGCATCCTTTTCCTTGTTCAGGTCAGGATGGTATTTCTTGGCAAGGCTTTTGTAAGCTGACTTAATCTCGTCTTCAGAAGCTTCCTTCTTAACTCCAAGAGCCTTGTAGTAGTCTTTTGTCATTAGGCACTAACCTTTACTTTAGCATAGTTTTCAAGAAGGCACTGTTTAAATACACCCCAGTCCTCAACACGGATAGTGGCGCCTGCCGCTGGCAGATGGCCGCCTCCATTTGAATCCCGCAATCCTTTTACAGACAATGACATCAAATCGTTCATATTATACTGCCTGTCCTGCCTCCTCGAATTTACAATCATGAAATCCCCTTTTCTCTGGTAAACAATAAATGTATGGCCTGCCTTAACCTGTGAAATAATAGACGAAACAGGAGATCCTATGTAAAACCCTGATTTTATTTCCAGGAAATAAATGTCCCCTTCTTTTTCGGATAAGACTTCAAAGCCGGCAACATAACCATCAATCTGTTTATTGATTTCCGTTACATCCATTTTCCCAAGCTTCTTTTCAAGGTCTTCAACAGTTGCGGCTCCTGAATATGCCCTGAACATCTCACTTAAGGATTCATTATTGCCTATTGCCTTTGCAGAATTCACCAAATCGCTGATCCTTCCGAGCCGGGTCTTAAAATAATCATCATTGGAGCGGATTTGCGGTTCTTTTCCTTCGTATTTCCCAATTATGGATTTCAGCTCGCCGGAGTAGTCAAGAAAATTCATGTCGCCTATCATTCCTATTGCCTTCAACCATTCATATTCCGACAGAGGCACAAATCGGCTTAGCAAGTCATATACAAGCTTCGAAGCACATGCAGATGAGTGCTCTTTGCCAAAAATGTCCACAGGGTGTATAAGCAATGAATTTTCGCCCTGCATGCTTGGCTCGTACTCATGATGGTCAAATACCAGAAATCTTACGCCCTGCCGCAGCAGGCTGTTATAAGCGCCAAGCAGGTTAAAACCCGGGAATGCAACATCGGTTGATACAATAAAATCAATCTGCGCATCCCTTATTTTCTGTTGGTTTTCTTCGGAGAATACTGCTTTTCTTGTAATGTCTGTCAGCTCAAGCTTAAACCCAAGCCCCAGTTTTTCAAACGCATGCTTTATCAGTGCTCCCGAGCTCATGCCGTCCGCATCAATGTCGTAAACCAGGCAGAGCTTGCTCTCTTTTCCTATGCCTGCGAGCATCTCTTTAAGCCTTTGCACCCTCTCCGGATTCTTTATATCCATATTTAAGCACGCTTATTCCGATTATTCTTCCTTAAAATCAGCATCTACTACTTTATCTTTCTTTTTACTGCCTTCAGGCTCTTCAGGTGAAGCATTCTGCTGTTTTCCGGCAGCATCCTGGTATATCTTGTTCCCAATCTGCTGCACTGCCTTTGAAAGGTCTTCCATCGCTGGTTTTATCTGCCCTGCATCATCTTTCGCAAGCGCTTCCTTCAGGGTTTTAAGCTTTGCCTCAATATCTTCTTTTGTCTTCGCATCTACCTTGTCGCCGTATTCTGAGATAACCTTTTCAGTTGAAAACGCAAGATTGTCCGCCTGGTTCTTCAGCTCTATTGTTTCCCTTCTCTTTGCATCTTCTTCAGCATGCGCTTCTGCCTCTTTCTTCATCTTTTCAATCTCATCTTTGTTGAGGTTGTTTGAGGCTGTTATTGTAATCTTCTGCTGCTTTCCTGTCCCAAGGTCTTTTGCAGATACGTTTACAATGCCGTTTGCATCAATGTCAAACGAAACCTCAACCTGCGGCACCCCCCTTGGCGCCGGCGGTATTCCAATCAGGTCAAAGTTGCCTATCAGCTTGTTGTCAGCAGCCATGGGCCTTTCCCCCTGGAAAACCCTGACTGAAACAGCTGTCTGCATGTCAGCTGCTGTTGAAAACACCTGGCTTTTCTTTGTCGGTATTGTCATATTCCTCTCTATCAGCTTCGTCATTACCCCACCGAGCGTCTCAATGCCCAAAGACAAAGGCGTGACATCCAAAAGAAGTATGTCCTTCACTTCGCCAGCTAATACGCCCCCCTGGACAGCCGCGCCCAAAGCAACGCATTCCATCGGGTCCACTCCCCTTTCCGCCTTCTTGGCCATGACATCCTCGATGAATTTTTGGACCATGGGCATCCTTGTCGGGCCGCCGACCATTATGACGCGCTCAATGTCTTTTGGTAAGATTTTCGCGTCTGACAGTGCCTGCTCAACAGGCTTCCTGCACCTTTTTACAATCGGGTCAACAAGCTCTTCAAGCTTCGCCCTTGTAAGCTTCATCGAAAGGTGCTTCGGCCCTGCATTTGTTGCTGTTATGAAAGGCAGGTTTATGTCAGTCTCCATCACAGTAGAAAGCTCTATCTTCGCTTTTTCAGCAGCTTCCCTTACTCTCTGCATCGCAACATTATCTTCGCTCAAATCAACACCGTTCTCGTCCTTGAATTTCTTTACAATAAAATTGATCAGGACATTGTCCATGTCTGTACCGCCAAGCTGCGTATCGCCTGAAGTAGACTTTACTTCAAAAACACCATCGCCAAGCTCCATGATTGTGACATCAAGCGTCCCGCCCCCAAGGTCAAATACAAGGACCTTCTGCTCTTTCTTTCCCTTGTCAAGGCCGTATGCCAATGCAGCCGCTGTCGGCTCGTTTATAATCCTGACAACTTCAAGCCCCGCAATCGCACCTGCATCTTTTGTTGCCTGCCTCTGGGCATCATCAAAGTAAGCAGGCACAGTGATTACTGCCTTTGAAATTTTTTCGCCGATAAAGGCTTCAGAATCCCTTTTTATTTTCTGCAGGATATATGCTGATATCTGCTGCGGTGTGTATTCCTTGCCGTAAATCTTAACCTTGTAATTAGTTCCCATCTTTCTCTTTATTGCCATTATAGTGCCTTCAGGGTTGCTTATCGCCTGCCTTCTTGCCGGCTCTCCAACCAGAAGCTGACCGTCCTTTGTGAATGCAACAACCGACGGAAACGCCTTTCCGTACATTGAAACGCCCTCCGCGCTCGGCACGATTACAGGCCTTCCTGCCTCCATCACAGCCGCCGCTGAATTGCTGGTCCCCAAGTCTATTCCAATTATTTTTTCTGCTGCCATTTTTTATTGTCCCCCTAATGTTTTATTATTTTCATCAGCCTTAACATCATTATTCTTAACACTCTTGCAAACCTTTACCTTTGCAGTCCTGAGCACACTGCCCCTGAACAGGTACCCTTTCTGCAGTTCCTCAAGAATAACCCCGTCCTCCTTGTCAGCTTCCTGCTGCAGCAAAACCTCGTGCCTATAAGGGTCAAGCTTGTCCCCAATACATGACATTGGCTGCACTCCTTCCTCTGAAATCATTTTCTTCAGCTGCGAAGCCATCATCTCAATGCCTTTTTTCATTGTTTCCAAATCAGCTTTTTCAAAAGAAGAAAGTGTCCTTTCAAAATCATCATTGAACGAAACAAGCTTAAGCAGCAACCCTGCTTTTGCAAAGTCTTTGAACCTTTCTTTTTCCTTTTCTTCCCTTTTCTTGAAGTTCTCAAACTCAGCCTGCAACCGCTGCAGCTGCCCAATATACTCGGAAAGCCCATCTTTCAGTCCAATATCAGCAGGAGAGCTTCCCTTAGGGGAAGTGTCCTGCATCTTGTCTTCCGGGTTCTTTTGCTTTAGTCCTGGCATGGTTATTCCTGTTTACTTTAAATAAACTATGTTTAGTTCAGATAAACTAATATATAAACCTTTCGGAAGTCTATGGAAGACCCGCCCCCGGCAGAAGCAACGCGCATTCACCCTTTAGAACCATTAAAACAATAGAATCGCAGCGGAACTCCGCCTTCAGAACAAGAAACAAACAAAAAATAAAAAACAATCAAGCTATACGTCCAAGAATATTATTCATATTATTAGAACTTCTTTCTTTTCATATAGCAATCTTTGCAGAAAACTGGCTTGCCCTCGGTCGGCTTAAAAGGAACTTCACATTCCTTGCCGCACTCGGAACAAACAGCTTTATGCATTTCTCTGGGCCCAAAATCCCTTCTGGGTCCTCTGCTAAAGTCTCCCATTTGTCTTTCCTCCGTGTATAATAACCTACAGAATCCGCATTAACGGTTCGTACGTTATAGACATGAGAAAACCGCCTCTCTTTATAAACCTTCGTATTATAAGCTCTAGATATTCTAGAACTGATAAAAACCAGCAGAATTAAGCTCTACCCTGGCGCTTGCGCTTTTCCCTTCTGATTCTCTTTCTCTGCCACTTCCAGCGCATTTGCCTTTTCTTCTTCCATCGCCTTGAACTTCTCTTCATCTTTCTCCTATGTAAACATAAAGTCTTTTTAAACTTATGCCTTATGCCCCGAACGAGATTTGAACTCGTGTCTCAGCCTCGAGAGGGCTGAATGATTGACCGGGCTACACCATCGGGGCAATATATTACTCTGTTTATACGCTTCTCTTTTTAAGCGTTACGTTTATAAACCAGTATTGAGTTCCAAAAGCCATGGTTAAGGCAATAATCTTTGATTTCTGGGGAACGCTTGCAGACCATGGTGTAAAATCCCCGCTAAGGCAGGCGCAGTGGATACTCTACCTCAGCAAAATGGAGTATCCTGAATTCGTCAACAAGTTCGAATCCGCATTCATGACAAAGAATTTTGCAACGCTTGAGGAAGGGTTTACCGCCGTGTGCGAGGCGTTTGGAAAGGAGCCAGGATACACAATCATGAATGATTTGATAGGCACATGGAACAAGAACTGGATGCTTGCAAAGCTTTACAATGATACAATTGAGATGCTCGAAATGCTCAAGGAGAAAGGGATAAAGATTGCACTCGTCTCAAACACAGACTGTTTTTCAGTCGGAAAAGTCCTTGACAAATTCGAGCTGAGGAAATATTTTGACGTGGTTGCATTGTCATGCGAAAGAGGCATGCTCAAGACAGACCCGCAAATGTTTGAAAGCATACTTCAGGAGCTTGAGGTTTCAGCAGAAGATGCTTTAATGGTAGGGGACAGCCCCGAAACAGACATTGAGCCGGCAAAAAAAGCAGGCGTAAACGGTGTTCTTCTGGACAGAAGGGACAAAAGGCCTTACGAAGGCAAGATAATAGTGCTTAAGGATTTGGAGAAGTTTATTTAAAGAAAGGCCTTAATTTTTCTACAGTTTTCTGCATCGACTCTTCATCTTTTTCCCTGTTCACATTTCTCCAGTTTGCCGCCGCCGGCGTGCCAAGCGCTTCTGCCAATGCTATCCTTAGTATCATGCTGTATAATCCAAGAGGATAGTAATCCAAATGCCCTGTCGCGTTAAAGGCAAACTGCCCCTTTTGCTCATAAAATAAATACGCCCCATAGTCATTAAAGACTTCCGGAAGCTCATGCTCAGAGTTTATGCGCCTGTGGCGGAACCCAAGAAGGCTGTAATATATATCTGCGCCTGTTGGCACGCAATGCATATGTGCATGGTACACAGTCTGCCCTACAATGCCGTGCTCAAAATACATTGGCTTTTGGTAAACTGCAGTAGTTGCAGCATCAACCTTTTGTTTTAATTCAGTATATTCACCAAGCAGGTCTTTAGGCATTGCACCAAAGCACTTGATGTGGTCTTTGGGCACGATTAATGTGTATCCTTCAACAATCTGCCCTATTGAAGGAAAAACCATAAAGTTTTTGGTTTCAGCAATAAGCCCATTTTCAATCCCCTTCTTCTCACAGAATACACACCCCATAATGGGAGTAATGTATTGGTTGTATAAAAATCTAACGAAAAAGCTTATAAGGGAGGCAGTACAGCAAAAGCCTATGCCGTGGTGGCGCAACCTGGTACCGCGCAAGCCTGGAAAGCTTGTTCCCGCAAGGGTTTCCCGGTTCAAATCCGGGCCACGGCGTAGTTGACGTATGAACAGAATCGCGGCGTGCTTTTAATGCGGCTGCACATGGTGCCTGCCGATGTGCTCTTCTATGATACGCTTTACGGCAGGAGTAATGCCTTTGAACGTTATTTCAATGCCAGAGCCTCCCGATGTGTTTATGTGAATAGTTCCTATTCCCATCAGCCTTTCAAAAGGGCCTTGTGTAAAATGCAGATCCTGCACTTTGTTATAGAACGCGCTCGATACTTTTCTTGTAATCAGCCTGTATTCATGTATCACCCTTTTGTCAGTAACATAGTACCTGTCAGCCCTTCTCAAAAATCCAGCCATCATTATCACTAACAATCCCACTAAAGCGCCAAAAGCGAAATAAGGCATGCCAATAACCACACCGTAAAGGCTTAGCATAAGCACCACACCAACAGCATACCACGCAGCATAGACCCACCTGTGCGGATGCGTTTCAAGAACAATTCTCTCGCCCCCATGCAGGTCTTCGTGAATCGCCACAGACAAATAATTCCATGGAAGCTTATAAACATTTCCAGGGCCACATCTTTTGATGCTGATGACATATGTCATGATAGAATACAGGGGTGCACGGATAGAAACATTTATATAAAAAGCAGTAGAATACCATATCCATCATGTATGACTTCAAGGCAGTGGAACTGGAAATGCTGGATTACTGGAGCCAGAGCAGGATTTACCCCAAACTGAAGAAGAAAGGCGAGGGAAAAAAGAAGTTCTATTTCCTGCAGGGTCCCCCTTACACAAGCGGAAGGCTGCACATGGGGCATGCGTGGAACAATTCCCTTAAAGATATGGTTCTTAGATACAAGAGAATGCAGGGATTTGACGTCTGGGACAGGGCTGGCTATGATATGCACGGCTTGCCTACAGAGCATAAAGTCCAGGCGCAGTTTGACCTGAAGACAAAAGAAGACATTGTTAATTTCGGGCTTGACAGGTTTACAAAGGAATGCATAAAATTCTCGTCTGAAAAGGCAAAGATGATGGATGCTGATTTGTGGAGATTAGGCATCTGGATGGATTATGACAATGCTTACTGGCCGATTAAAAATGAATACATTGAAGGCATATGGTGGTTGATAAAGAAAGCGCATGAAAAAAACAGGCTTTACGAGGGATTGAGGACAATAACATGGTGCGCAAGCTGCGGCACAGCGCTGGCAAAGCATGAGTGCCAGTACAAGGAAAGGGAAGAGCCTTCAATATTTGTCAAATTCCCTATTAAGGGGAGAAAAGGCGAATATTTCCTGATTTGGACAACCACGCCGTGGACTCTTGCTTACAATCTTGCTATAATGGCCAACCCCGAGCTTGATTATGTCAAGGTTGATGCCGGTGACGGTGAGAAATGGATTATGGCAAAAGGGCTTGCAGGAGCTGTAATGCAGGCTGTTGTTGGAAAGCCGTTAAAGGTTATTGAAGAGTTCAGGGGGGATAAGCTTGAAGGCATTGAATATGAACATCCCTGGAGAGACCAGATAAAGGATTTTGCAGAGTTGAAGAAGAAGCACCCAAGAGTTCATACTGTGCTGCTCTCATCCGAATATGTCTCGCTTGATGCAGGCTCGGGATTGGTTCACTGCGCACCCGGCTGCGGGCCCGAAGACTATGAAGTCGGATACAAGCACAATGTGCCTCCTTACAATAACATTGACCAGTACGGCATTTTCCCGGACAACATGGGCAGGTTCTCCGGATTAAAGGCGAAAACAGATGACAGGAAGTTCATTGATGCATTGAAAGATTACAAGATACTTGTTGCAGAAGTGCCTGTTGAACATGATTATGCGCATTGCGAGAGATGCCATAACCCTGTTGTGTTCAGGACAACAAAGCAGTGGTTCTTCAAGGTTGAAGACCTGAAAGACAAAATGGTGAGGGCAGACTCAAGTGTGCTTTGGGTGCCTGATGCAGGAAAAAACGCATTTGACTCGTGGCTGAGCCACCTGAGGGACAATTCAATAACAAAGCAAAGGTTCTGGGGGACGCCTATTCCCATTTGGAGATGCGACAAGTGCAATGAATACATTGTTGTTGAAAGCGTTGAAGAGCTGAAAAAGCTGAAAGCGAAGAACATTCCGGAATCGCTTCACAAGCCGTGGATTGATTTCACCACAGTGCCATGCAAGTGCGGTGGGGAGATGCACCGCCTGCCTGACATAATCGATGTCTGGGTTGATGCAGGAAGCGCATCGTGGAACTGCCTGTACTATCCCAAGCAGAAGGATTTGTTTGACCGGTATTTTCCGGCAGATTTCATATTGGAAGCAAAAGAGCAGGTAAGGGGATGGTTCAACCTGCTGATGGTTGCTTCAATGATTGCCTTTGACAAGCCCTGCTTCAAAGCTGTATACATGCACGGCATGCTTACTGATGTTGAAGGCCAGAAGATGTCAAAGTCACTTGGGAATGTCATCTCGCCTTACGAGCTTATTGACAAGCACGGCGCAGACACGCTGAGATACTATCTGTGCTCGACTCCTGCGGGAGAAGACATAAACTTTTCATGGGAAGAGGCAGGCCAATGCTACAGAAACCTTACAATCCTGTTGAATGTGCACAATTACCTGATTGAATACGCCAAGACAGCAGGCATTAACCCCGCAAAGCTTAAACCAACTAATCTTGGCATAGAAGAGAAATATATGCTGTCCAAGCTTAACAGGACAATAAAAGAAGTGACTGAGCTTTACGAAGTGTATGAGATTGACCGCGTGCCCAGGAAGCTGGAAGCATTGTTCCTTGAGCTTAGCAGGGTCTACATACAGCTGACAAGGGAAAAGGCGACCTCCGCGCCAAAGCCTGTTTTGTATACAATATACAATGTGGTTTTTGAACTGATTAAAATGCTCTCAACTGTCGCGCCGTTCATATCCGAGAAAATGTATCTTAATATGAAAGAGGCCTTTGCATTGAAGGATGAAAGCGTGGCGCACCTGCCGTGGCCGAAAGCAGACCTGAAAAAAATAGACGAAAAGCTGGAAAAACAGATGGAGAATGCGCAGGCAATAATCCAGTCAATTTTGTCTGCAAGGGAAAAGGCGCAGGTTGGGGTAAGGTGGCCGTTAAGGGAGGCTGTGGTTGCAACTGAAAACAAGGACGCTGCTTCTGCTGTAATGGATTTGAAAGAATTGATTATGAGACAGGCAAATCTAAAGGATATCAAGGTTGAAGCTGCCTTTTCAAAGCTTAAGGTGGAGATAAAGGCGAATGCAAACGCTATTGGAAAGGATTTCAAGCAGAATGCGGGCAGAATAATAGCTGCGCTTGATGCAAAGACTCTTGAGAAAATAAGAAAAGAAGGAAAAGTTGCTGTTGTTGATGTTTCGCTTACAAAAGACCACATATCTGTTGCAGAAATCCTGCCCAAGGGATATTCGCAGGCAGAGTTCAGGCATGGGAATGTGTATATTGACACTGCTTTGACTCCCGAGCTTGAGGCGGAAGGGTTTGCAAGGGAAGTTACAAGAAGGGTGCAGGAGCTCAGGAAGAAGAACGGCCTGAGAAAGCAGGATGAAATCGAGCTTTCAATTGTTTCTGATTATGACCTAGAACAGTGGGGGAAGGAAATAAAGGCGAAAGTCGGAGCCAAAACCATGTCATTTGCAGACAAGGGCTTCCAGAATGTGCATGAAGAAAAAATAAAGGACCAGAACTTCAGGATATCTTTTAGGGTTTTATAATCCCTTTATAAAGCACTACCTTTATAAACCCCATCGTATTTACTGCTGTTTAGGCACGTTATTTATAAATAGACGGAGGCATTGAAACTACGTTTCAGGCCTCTTAAAAAACCCAAGGAGGGATTTAAAAATGCCTGTAAAGAAGGAAATAAAAATCCAGAATATAGTCGCGACGACAAGCCTCGAGCAGCCTATACCTCTTGTGAAGCTGGCTGAAGCGCTGCCAAACACAGAATACAATCCCGAACAGTTTCCCGGCCTTGTAATGAGGATAAAGGAGCCAAAGACTTCTGCATTGATTTTCAGTTCAGGAAGAATAGTATGCACCGGCGCCAAATCAATGAAGAAAGTTAAAGAGGCAATAGACAACATAATAAAGAATGTTGAAAAAATAAAAATAAAGGTCAAGGTTGAGCCAAAGGCAATTGTGCAGAACATGGTTGCGTCAGGCAGCATTGGAATTGACCTGAACCTGAACTCGCTTGCAATTGACATGGAAAACACTGAATATGAGCCGGAACAATTCCCGGGCCTGGTGTATAAATTGCCTGGCACAAGGGCTACGTTCCTATTGTTCAGCAACGGCAAGATAGTCTGCACAGGCACGCGCAGCGAAGGAAAGCTGCATGAGGCAGTGGACAAGCTCGTTGAGAACCTCGCAAAGAAAGGGTATAAGTAAATACTCTTTTCCTTTTATTTTTTCTATTAAAATGGATAAGGCGTTTCTTGGGAAATTCTGGAAAAAGAATATACAGCGGAATATCTACAGGGTGGTTTCTGATGAATATGCTTCAAGCATTAAGAAGAATGGCATGACCCCGGCAAAAGATCCATTCAAAGGGATGCACCCAAAAATTAAAGCCTTATACCGCCTGATGCTAAAGCTGGAAAAGGAAGGGCTGGTATACCGGGAGAAGTGGAGGGACGGGCCTGTAAAGGCGAGTTATATAATAAAAGTGAGCCGGGCTTCAATGGACAACAATTATATTGACTTTGTGGCGGATTATAAGCAGGCGCTTAGATTCAAGGGCAAATGGAAGGGCGGCGCTTTGACTAATGTTGTGTTCAATTTTTGCAGGTTTTTGCTTTTGAATAAAGCTAAGCTTTCAGGCAAAGAGCAAAAGCTTGTTTGCTCGCTATTTGAATGGACAAAGAAGAAAATGGGCTTTAGGAACAGGATAATGGTTGTAAAGGGTTCAAGCAGGTGTTTTGAAACAGCAAAATTGCTTCTTTTGCCTAAAGACGGCAGAAAACAATACCTTGCATCACCATATGGCTCTTTTAAACATTTTTTAAAAACAGTAAGGGGCAGATTCGCGGTTTATGAACCCTACTTATCCAGAACAGAATTGGGCTATCTGCGTGTTTTGGGCAGAATAGGGCCGAAAGAGATAGTGCGTATATCTTAGTCGGGACCACTTTTTCCGTAGTTTACGGAAATATCAGTGTTTTAAATCAGAAAGCTTTATAATACACCAAAACGAACCATTGTGCTGGGTGAGTATCGATTAATTTAAATAGATTTGATAACTTATACTCCAAAAGGGGAAAAGAGACAAAATGCCAATAGACCTGCACGACCTTATAGACCTATTCCAAGAATTTCTTGAAGCGAATTACATGAATGATCTGCACGGCATTGCGTCAAAAGGCAACAAGTCAATCTCAATAGATTTCTTCAAGCTTGCGGAATTTAACGGGGAGGCTGCTGACCAGCTGCTTGACGACCCTGACAATACCCTAAAGGCGATGGAAGAGGCAATGAAAATTATGGGCTTCAAGGCAAGGGCGCGATTCAAGAACCTGCCCGAAAGTCAGAAAGTCTACATAAGAAACGTAAGGGCAGAACACCTTGGGAAATTCATATCACTTCTTGGAATAATAAGGCAGACTTCGGATGTCAGACCCGAGGTTACAATCGCGAGGTTTGAATGCCCTTCCTGCGGGAATGTGATTACAATGCCCCAGACAGAGGGCAAGTTCAAGGAGCCATCAAGATGCTCATGCGGAAGAAAAGGGTTTTTCAGGCTTTTGTCAAAAGAGCTTGTTGACGCGCAGAGAATTGTCCTTGAAGAAGCGCCGCAGACACTGGAAGGCGGGGCACAGCCAAAGAGGCTTTCTGTTTTCCTTAGGGATGACCTTGTTGAGCCAAGAATGGAAAAAAAGACAACACCGGGGTGCGGCATATGCATTACAGGCATTGTAAGGGAGATACCTGTTCCTCATCCGCAAGGTGGCATAAAAACCAGGTTTGACCTAGCAATGGAAGCAAACCATATTGACCCATTGCAGGAAGACTTCTCGGAAATACAGATCTCAAAAGAAGATGAAACTGAAATAAAAGCGCTGGCAAAGGACAAGGGCATTTACCAGAAGCTGATTAAGTCAGTTGCTCCAAGCATCTACGGCTATGACATGATAAAGCTTGCATTGGCGCTGCAGATGTTTGGAGGGGTTAAGAAATTCAAGAAAGACGGCACTGCGATAAGAGGAGACACGCATATTCTTTTGGTTGGGGACCCCGGGGTTGCAAAATCCCAAATGGTCATATTTGTTTCAAAATCAGCGCCTAAGGCAAGATTTGTTGCGGGTAAGGGCGCGTCAGGCGCAGGTCTGACAGCGGCTGTTGTAAAAGACGAGTTCCTGAAAGGCTGGGCGCTTGAAGCAGGTGCGATGGTCCTTGCAGACAGGGGCATACTCTGCATTGATGAGCTGGACAAGATGACAAAAGAGGACACTTCGGCGCTGCACGAGGCGCTTGAGCAGCAGCAGGTAAGCATTGCGAAAGCAAACATACAGGCAACGCTCAGGGCCGAAACCACAGTCCTTGCGGCTGCAAACCCAAAGCTCGGAAGATTCGATCCTTACGGTATAATCGGGGACCAGATAGACCTGCCCCCTGCATTAATCACAAGGTTTGATTTGATTTTTATAATGAGAGACCTGCCGGACAAGGAGAGGGACGGCAATATTGCTGCGCAGGTTTTAATGAACCAGAGCCATATGGGCGCAGAGCCTGAAATCAACCCTAGGCTGCTCAGAAAATATATAGCGTATGCAAAGCAGATAATGCCTGCATTGACAGAAGAGGCAAGGAACGAGATTAAAAATTTCTATGTAAAGCTCAGGAACACAGGAACAAGCGGAGAGGGGATAAAGCCGATTCCAATCACGCCTAGGCACCTTGACGCAATAGTCAGGCTTGCAGAGGCTTCTGCGAAAGTCAGGCTTGCAAAAGAAGTTTCAATAGAGGATGCGCACAGGGCAATTGATTTGCAGAGATACTGCCTTATGGAAGTAGGCCAGGACCCGGAGACAGGGCAGATTGACATTGATAGGCTCAGCGGAATGCCTACAAAAGAAAGGGCGAAAATAGTTGGCATACGGGAGCTTATTTTTGAAATGAGCAAGGAAAAGAGGACAATACCTGTGCAGGAAATTATTGACGAGGCGGAGAAGAGGGGCATATCTGCTTTCAAGGCAGAGGAAGCAATAGAAAAGCTGAAGCGGGGCGGGGATATCTATGAGCCAAAGAAGGGATTCATAGAGAAGATATAAAATGGTGCAGAACAGGGCAACGGCTTACATATTCTGGATAAAGGACATAGTGAATGCTGTTCCGGAAATTACTCCTGAAGGGTTCAGGGTGTTTGGCATACATGGCAGGCAGGCAAAGAGGGTTAATGTAATCTCTGCGGTTATAGGCGCATATCAAAATGAGCCCAAGACATATTCGGCATTAACCCTTGATGACGGCTCGGGGCAGATACGGGTTAAGGCATGGGACGAGGACACCAAAGCCATTGCCGGGGTTTCAGTCGGCGACATTGCGCTTGTTGTCGGGCTATTGCATGAGTCAAACGGGGAAATATTCATAAGGCCGGAGCTGGCTAGAAAGCTCGGCGTTGAATGGGCATCTGCAAGAAAATCAGGCCTGCTTTCTTCTTATGGCAAGGCTCCTGCTGAGGGCAGGCTTAACGTAACCGAAGAATTAGTGGGCGAGCCTGTAGAGCCAACGATGGAAGCACGAGGCAAGGTATTGTCCTTGATAGAAAGCCAGGGGCAGGTTGCTGTTGAAGATCTGATAAAGATATCAGGAATGCGCAGGGCTCTTGTTGAGAAAGTTGTTGAAGAGCTGATAAAGGACGGCGAGATATTCCAGCCAAAGGCGGGTTTTGTGCAGGTTCTTTGAAGAGGCAAAACCAGCCAAAAGCTTATAAATGCCCCTGCAATAAGGTTTGCTTATGGCTGATGAAATACAGGATTATGCACAGCTCCTGAAAAGGGCAAGGGAAACGCTGCCTGAGGTGGCGCTTAAATCAGAAAGATTTGAGATTCCCAAGGTAAAAGGGCATGTGCAGGGCAATAAGACATTCGTGGCAAATTTTATAGATATCTGCAATGTTTTCAGGAGAGAGCCTGCGCAGCTTTTGAAGTACCTGCAGAGGGAGCTTGCAACACCTGCTTCAATAGACGGACCAAGGCTTGTGCTTGGAAGGAAGCTGACTTCCATTCTTATAAACGGCAAGGTAGAGCAGTTTGCAAGGGATTTTGTGTTGTGCCCGGAGTGCAACAGGCCGGATACGCAACTTAAGAAAGAAGGCAATGTGCTTGTGATGCACTGTACAGCATGCGGAGCAAAGCACCCTGTGAGGGCAAAGATTGCCTGAAGGCAACCATGGGCAAAATATTGATAAAAATCCATGAGAGTGGGGTTGTTTCTCTGTGTGATGCAAATCTTCTTGGCAAGTCATTTGAAGAGGGAGATTTTTGCCTTGATGTAAGCGAGCACTTTTTCAAAGGCGAGGAACGGACAGAGGAATATATTGCCGGGATGCTCCAAAGCGCCGGAAACGCTGCAATAGTGGGCAAGGATTCTGTGGATTTGGCTGTCAAGCATGGCATTATAAGTAAGGACTGCGTAAGAAAAGTAGGCAAGGTTCCTTTTGCCTATCTGTTTGCGGTGTAAAATGGGCCACGATACTCCAAAACATGCGGAATACTATGAAGCGATAATACAGCTTAGGCCTGCAACAGAAGAAATACTGCGCTTTATACTTAATAGGGTAAAGGAAAGAAGCAAAAACGTTCATATCTCAAAACTAAAAGAGCTTCCTACCGGTGTTGATATCTATATCTCTTCTCAAAGCTATGCGCGCTCGATAGGAAAGAAGCTGAAAAGGAGCTTTCAGGGAGACTTAAAGGTAACAAGGACCCTTCACACGCAGGACCGCATGAGCGGGAAACAGCTTTACAGGGCGACAGTGCTTTTCAGGCTCAAGCCTAAGGAAGAAACTGAAGAAATACAGGAAGAAGACTTATAGGTTTCTTATCTCACATCTTTTAACATAAGGCCTTGCGGCATCTGCGAACGCCTTTAGCGCCTCTTCTGTGTATGCCTTTTCTGTTTTAAATGAACTGTCAAGCAGTTCGTTGCTCCGTTCAAACTGCTGTATGCATAATTTTCTTGAGCCCTTGAGCATTGCACAAATGTTGCTGAAATCGGTTTCATTCACCAGTTTTGGCAGCATTGTTGTCCTGAATTCATAATCAATCCCAGATGATTTAAGGATTTCTATGCTTTGCATTATCTTATTTGTTTCCACGCTTGTGCCTGCCGCCGTATTATAGCTGCCAAGGGAAGATTTTATGTCCATTGCTGCATAGTCAACAATATTCTGTTTGATTGCTTTCTGCAGCATTTCAGGATTTGACCCGTTCGTGTCGAGCTTTACAAGCAGCCCCAGCCCCTTGATCTCCCTCATAAAAGAAAGCAGGCCCTTATGTATAGTGGGTTCCCCTCCTGTGATGCAAACGCCGTCAATCAATGCACTGCGTTTTTTAAGGAATGCAATAACTTCGCTTTTGCTTATCTCCTCGCCTTTATTTGCCACCAAGCCGGGGTTGTGGCAGAACGGGCACCTGAAATTGCATCCTCCGAGAAATATTACAGACGCAACTTTGCCGGGATAATCCACAAGCGATGTTTTTTTTAGGCCCAGGATTCTCATCTTACATCGAAAACTTAAACGCTCCCTTTTTTGACGCGCTTTCAAGGCTCCTTTTTTCGCAGTATTCCTTTCTTTCCTTGAACTCTTCCCTTTTGCCGTCATTCCAGCTTTGGACAGGCCTGTAGTATCCCACAACCCTGGAAAACACCTCGCAGCCCTTGCCGCATACGCTGTTTCCTGTTTCGTGCGAGCACAACCACTTTTCTCCCTTAAGATAGCCGTGGTCGGGGCAGACGCTGAATGTCGGCGTTATTGTGAAGTATGGCAGCTTGTAGTTGTGGACAATCTTTTTAACCAGCTGCTTGCATGCTTCCGAGTCTGATATTCTTTCCCCTACAAATCCGTGCAGCACAGTCCCTCCTGTATATTTGCACTGCAGCTCATCCTGGTGGTCCAGCGCTTCAAAAATGTCGTCTGTGTAGCCTACCGGCAGGTGCGTGCTGTTTGTATAGTAAGGCACTTCTTTCCCCGCCGTAAGAATATTAGGGAACTTTGCCTTGTCCATCTTTGCAAGGCGGTAGCTGCATCCTTCGCCCGGGGTTGCTTCAAGGTTATAGCTGTCGTTCGTGCTGTCCTGGTAGTGCTTAAGCTCATTTCTCATTATATCAAGGGTTTTCAGCGCAAACTTTCTTCCCTCAGTTGACGCAATGTTTGTGCCGAACAGGTTCAGGCATGCTTCATTCATGCCGATAAGCCCAATTGTATTGAAGTGATTGTTCCAGTATTTGCCGCTGGATTCCTTAACGCCTGAAAGATACCTTCTTGCATACGGATAGAGCCCTTTTTCAGTGAAATTCTCTACGCTTTTCCTTTTTATATCCAGGCTGTCTTTTGCTATTTTCATAAGCGCGAGCACGCGCTCCATGAACTCTGTTTCATTTTTAGAGGTGTATGCTGCCCTGGGCATATTCAGTGTGACAACTCCCAGGCTGCCTGTGAGCGGGTTTGCCGCAAACAGCCCGCCGCTTCTCTTCCTTAACTCCCTGTTGTCAAGCCGCAGCCTGCAGCACATGCTCCTGACATCGTCGGGCTGCATTTCAGAGTTCACAAAATTCCCAAAGTAAGGTATTCCCAGCTTTGATGTTATTTCAAACAGGTCATCAAGCACCGGGTTGTCCCAATCGAGGTTTTTTGTAATATTATAAGTGGGAATTGGGAATGTGAATACCCTTCCTTTTGCATCTCCTTCTGCCATAACTTCTATGTACGCCTTGTTGATAGTATCTATTTCATTCTGGAATTCGCCGTAAGTCTCAGGCATCACTTTGCCTCCTATAATTACCGGTGTATGCTTTAGCATATCCGGCACAGTGAGGTCTATTGTTATATTTGTAAACGGCGTTTGAAAACCAACTCTTGTGGGAACATTCATGTTAAAGATGAATTCCTGCAAAGCCTGCTTTGTTTCCTTGTAATTAAGCTTATCATATCTTATGAACGGGGCGAGAAGCGTGCTTACATTTGAAACAGCCTGCGCGCCGGCGCTTTCCCCCTGCAGCGTGTAAAAGAAGTTTGTTATCTGGCCGAGAATTGCCCGGAAGTGCTTTGCCGGCTTGCTTTCCACTTTTTCGCTTACCCCTCCGAACCCCTTTACCAGCAGCTCCTGCAGGTCCCAGCCGCAACAATATGCGCTTAAAATCTGCAGGTCATGCAAATGAAGGTCTCCTTCAATGTGCGCGTTCCTGACCTCCGGCGGGTATACCTTGTGCAGCCAGTAGTTTGAGCTGACAATCGAAGAGATATGGTTATTCAGCCCCTGCAGTGAATAGCTCATGTTGCTGTTTTCCTTGACACGCCAGTCAAGCAGGTTAAGATATCCATCCATAATCTCGTTTGAGTTTACAAAAGACTGGAACTCCCTTATTCTTTTGTGCTGTTCCCTGTAAATGATGTAGGCCTTTGCTGTCTGCGCATGCCCTTCTTCGATCAGTGTCTTTTCAACTGCATCCTGCACATCTTCCACGCTTGGAATATCCTTTTCATTGAACCCCCGCTTGCCGAGGAGCTCAACAACCATTTCAGCAAGCTCGTCCGACCTTCCCCTGTCTGTCCCCCCAACGGATTTTGCCGCCCTGAAGATTGCTTCGCTTATCTTGTTCTTGTTAAAAAGTACAATCTCGCCTGTCCTTTTCTTTATTTGTGATATCATCTTGCGCCCCCTTACCGCCTCTTTTTAATGGCTTATTTCTTCAGCAACTTCTTCAGTTCCTCGTGGAATGATTCCACATCCTCAAATTCCCTGTATACTGAAGCGAACCTTATGTACGCGACCTTGTCCAGCTTTTTAAGTGCAGCCATGACGAGCTCGCCTATCTTCTTGCTGGGAATCTCTGTTTCGCCAAGCCCCGCAATCTTCATCTCTATTTCCCCTACAGCCCTGCCAATCATATCCCTCGAGATGGGCCTTTTTTCGCAGGCCTTTGTAATGCCTCCCATAAGCTTATCACGGTTGAACTGCTCCCGCCTTCCGTCTTTTTTGATTACAATCACGTTTGAGGTTTCGAGCCTTTCGTAAGTTGTGAACCGCTTCTTGCATTTTGGGCATTCGCGCCTGCGCCTGATTGAGTCTTCTTCATCGCTGTCCCTGCTGTCCAAAACGCGGGTGTCTTTGTGCCTGCAGTAAGGACATTTCATTTTGACTCTTCCACCAGATATTGTGCCTCTTTTTAAAATAAGATACTATACCTTGCGTTTTTACGGTATTTAAAGATTTGTGTTTTGCAAAAGTGGTTTTTGAACAATTATATTGCAGTGCAGGCTTGTTCACCTCGTTGGGGCACCAGGCTCTTTCAGTTCGTTAATTTCCTTCGTTACACTCGGAAACCTTTATAAACTATACGGCATAAATTACTGTTTATGTCAATAGCAGAGCGAATGGCTGAGGAAAAGGCTGCAAAAGAAGCAGAGGAGATTTCACGAGTCAAGCTTCCGAGGGGCAACCAGGTAATAGGGGTTCTTGAAGCAAGGCTCGGCGGCAGCAGAATGAGAGTCAGGTGCTTTGACAACAAGACAAGGATATGCAGGATTCCCGGCAGGTTAAAGAAAAAGCTGTGGGTCAGGGATGGCGATACTGTTCTGGTTGAGCCGTGGGAGCTCGGCGGCAATGAAAAAGGCGATGTGGTTTATGTTTATACCAGAAACCAAGTAAGGTGGCTCAAGAACAAGGGCCTGGTAAAGGAAGTTGCTGTATCAGAAGAATTTTAATTGTTTAATCAAAAGATAAATCTATTGTTATGGTTTAAAATGCTTGACCCTAAGATAAAAGCGGACTTTGAAAGGCAGGGATACAGGATAGTGGGAAACCACTCGGCTGTAAAGGTATGCCTGTGGTGCAAGAAATCCATAACAGGAAAGGATAAGTGCTACAAAAACACGTTTTATGGCATCCAGAGCCACCGCTGCATACAGTCTTCAGTTTCGCTGCTTAACTGCACGCACAAGTGCGAGTTCTGCTGGCGTTGCCTTGATTTCACCGTGCCTAAATCAGTTGAAAACCCGGACAATCCATCATTTATCCTTGACGGCCTGATACGCGGGCATAAAGAATCCCTGCAGGGCTTCAAGGGCAACAAGGATGTGACTAAAAAGCTGTTTAACGAAGCGATGAATCCAAGGCATGTTGCTTTGTCGCTTGCAGGTGAGGCGACGCTTTACCCTTATCTTCCTGCCCTGTTAGAGGAGATCCAGAAAAGGAAGATGACTTCTTTCCTTGTGACAAACGGCACAATGCCTGAAATGCTTGAAAAGCTTTTGAAACACAAGCCCACACAGCTTTATATTACGCTGCCTGCACCGGATGAGGAGACTTACAAAAGAACATGCAAGCCTCTTTTAAAGGATTCATGGCAACTGCTGATGAAATCGCTTGCATTATTGCATAAGTTTGGCAGGGGCACTGTCCGGCTTACGCTTGTTAAGGGCCTTAATATGATTAACCCGGAAGGGTATGCGGAGCTGATTAAAAAGGCGAAACCTTTATTTGTTGAATTGAAAGCGGCAATGCCTGTCGGTTATGCACAGTACAGGATGGCTTATGAGCAGATGCCAAGCCATGCGGAGATATTGGATTTTGCAAAAAAAATATGCACGGAAACAGGCTTAAAGACTGTTGATGAAAAGCCCAATTCAAGGGTTGTTCTGCTGATGAAAAAGGACAAGAAAAGCAGGAAAATAAAACTTTAACCCAATTATCATTTTCGATAGATATAAAAATAACCTTAAATAAGAAGAGGATAAAATGAAGATAGAAACCAAGAGACTAATTTTAAGAGAATGGAATAAAAAAGATGCTGGTGATTTGGTTGAAGGGCTGAATAATCTGGAAGTTACAAAATGGCTTACATTTGCCCCTTATCCCTATACAAAGAAAGATGCAAAAGAGTGGATAAATTATTGCATTAAACTTTCCAAAAAAGGAAGCAAAAGAGAATCCTATGAGTTTGCTATCGAACTTAAGTCTGGAAAAAAAGTTATTGGCGGCGTGAGCCTTAACAAAATAAATAGATTTCAAGGAACAGCCGGCGGAGGAATATGGCTTAATAAAAACTATCAGGATAAGGGATATGGCTCAGAAGCATTCGGCGTAAGGCTAAATTTTGCCTTTAATCAACTAAAATTAAGAAGAATTGAGAATGGCTTTCTTAAGGGGAATAAATCTTCATTCAAGATGCTTAAAAGATTGGGCTATAAGCTTGAGGGAATGAAGAGAGAAGCTTTTAGATGCAAGGCAGACGGGAAACTAAAAGATGAATATATAATGGGCTTGTTAAGGAAAGAGTGGAAGAAAAATTAAACTTTAAGCAAAGCGCCCAACGGCCCTGGGTTTATCACAAATGTTTTCTCAATCCTATCCGTGCTGCCTCCGGTTTCATGCAAATGCCCTGAAATAGCAGCCATTGGCTTTGCATCTTCTATGAAGTGTCTTATTGATTTGCATCCCCTGTGCCCCATCCCAGGCAATAGGTCCAGGTTTGTCCCATAAGGCGGTCCGTGCGTAATCAGGATAATCTTTTTTCCTTTCGCATCAGCCTGCACGCGCTTTCCTATTCTTTCAAACTCAGGGTTTCTTTCAGAAAACCCGCCGCCGCCAAATCCGAAGAAGAGATAGCCGCCAAAGTCATATGCGGCCCGGTGTAAGTATATGCAGAATGGGTATTTTTTGCAGACCTCCGCCATCTCTCTTTCGCTTTCATGGTTTCCGGGGATTATTATCAAGGGCTTTTTCGCCTGTTCCAGCATCTTAATCCACTTCTCTGTCCCCTCTCCCCACATGGTAAGGTCGCCTGCGCAAACAAGAATGTCTGCCTGCTTTGATTTTTTTAATATTGCCTCAATGGCTTTTTTTGAGCCGTGCGTGTCAACGAATGCGAGGATATTCATGAAAACCGCCTTTGCCGCATCTTTGCTATACCCTGCTCGGCTCTTTTTTGTCCTGCCACTTTTCTTTGCTGAACAGCCCTGCGATCGAAACAATCACGCTGGATGCAAGATAGGCTGTTACAAAAAGCAGCATCATTCTTGGAAATGTCAGCATATACTGGCCTGGATTTAAAACCAGCCGATAACCTGCAAGAGGTATGATTCTTGAAGCACAGCTGTCTGAGCACATCTCGAGAAAGCCGGGCACTACGAAAGACAATGCTGCATAAAGCACTATCTTAGGCACCGTCGGCCTGAAGAACCCGATAATAAAGTTTTTCTGCATTTTGCCCTGTGTTTTAGATGTTATCCTTGCATTGCCTTAATAGCTTTTCCCATTCCATGCTTGTTTCTTCCTGCATCTTGTCTATAATGGGTTTGTTCCCTGGCTCAAGCAGGTGCCTGAACCTTTTCTGCGGCTTTATGAATTCTGTTATTGGCAGCGGGTTGGCCGGCCTGAAGTTTAACTTGTAAGACCCTTTCTCTATTTCAAATAGGGGCCAAAAGTTCGTATTCACAGCGAGCTTGGATATCTCAATTGCAAAGTCTGTGCCTATCCCCCAGTTCAGCTGGCACGGGGAAAATACATTCAGGAAAGCTGGGCCGTCTGCCGCAAATGCCTTTTTTGCCTTTTCAAACAGGTCTGGCCAGTTGTGCACTGCGGCCTGCGCAACATAGGGTATATTATGCGCCGCAGCAATCCTCACAATGTCTTTTCTTGAGAGCATGTTTCCCTTCAGCACAGAGCCAACAGGCGTTGTTGTTGTATTGGCGCCGTACGGCGTGCCGCTGCTTCTCTGGTTGCCTGTGTTCATGTAAGCGCCGTTGTCGTAAAGCACAAACACAATCTTGTGCCTTCTTTCAAGCATGCCTGACAGGCTTTGCAGCCCAATGTCATATGTGCCGCCGTCTCCGGCAAAAACCACAAAGTTAAGATTATTTTTGACAAACCCCCTTTTCTTAAGCGCCCTGTACGCGGTTTCCACCCCTGAAAGTGTCGCGGCTGAATTCTCAAAAAGGCTGTGCACGCATGGCGTTTTCCATGAGCTTCTCGGATACTGTGTTGAAGTTACCTCCAGACAGCCTGTTGCAAGGCATACAACTGTGTTTTTTCCTGCGGCTTTCATTACAGTCCTTACTATCATTGGGAAACCGCAGCCTGAGCAGCTGCCGTGCCCCGGGGCAAAGTATGATTCCATCTCAGCGAATTCTTTTATGTTGACTGCCATTATTGGATGTACTCCTTTGGTTTTTTTCCAGCCAGCAGGCCTGTGAATATGTTTTCCACCTGCTCTTCAAACAGGTCCCTTCCGCCAAGTCCAAATACAGAGCTGAACAACTTTGGCTTTTTGCTTAAGCCGTAAAGCGCCTGCATCGTCTCTGAGTATAGCGGTGCATTTGCGCCGAAAGATATGGCCCTATCCAGCACGCATACTGCCTTTGCCTTTTCCAGGCATGTTCCAATTTCTTCGTAAGGGCACGGCCTGAGCAGTATTATCTTCAGCAGCCCCACTTTTTTGCCATTTTGCCTCATGCTGTCAACAACGGCTTTTGCAGTGCCTGCTGCTGAGCACAAAGTGACAATTACGGCTTCTGCGTCATTAGTCCTGTATTCTTCAACATAACCATAATTCCTGCCTGATAATTTTGCAAATTCTTTTGCCGCCTTGGGATATTCTGCCAGCGCCGAGCTTAGGGCTTTTTCCTGCTCTATCTTTGTTTCCATGTATGCGTTTGGCATTTGCCATGCGCCGAATGTCATCGGATTGCCCGTGTCAAGGAGCGTGTTCTTTGGCTTATACTCTCCTACGAATTTTTTTGTTTTTTGCTCTTCAAGTATATCGAGGTTTTCAACGCAGTGCGATGTGATAAATCCGTCCTGGCATACCATCACTGGGGTGTTTATTGCTTCAGCAAGCTTTTGCCCGATTATTGTAAGGTCGTATGCTTCCTGGGGAGTTTCTGCAAAAAGCTGCACCCAGCCGAGGTCCCTTATGTTCATTGTTGAGCACTGGTCGCAGTGTATGTTGAGCGGCGCTGATATCGCCCTGTTTACTACGTTCATTAATATAGGCAGGCGCATTCCTGAAGCAACAGTCAGCACTTCGTTCATCAGCGATATCCCCTGCGATGAGCTTGCAGTCATGACCCTTGCGCCTGCTGCTGAAGCTCCAACAGCAACGCTCATTACGGAATGCTCTGACTCAACAAGCACAAGCTCTGTGCCAACCTGGCCCTCTGCCTTGAAGTAGCAGAATTTTTCCATCATGGGGGTCTGCGGGGTGATTGGATAAACTGGGACAACATCCGGGTTTATCTGCTTCATCGCCTCTGCGGCTGCGTGCGCCCCTGTTAATTGGACTTTTTTCATATGAATTTAAGCTCATCCTCCATTGCAATGCACTTTACAGGGCAGACCTGGCTGCATATGCCGCATCCCTTGCAGTAAGATAGGTCTGTTTCAAGCCTTACCCCATTTTTGGCAGGTATGCAGTTTTCAGGGCAGTATATAACGCATAGCATACAGTTTATGCATCTCTTCTTGTCTACTATCGGGCGCTGGGTTTTCCAGCTTCCTGTTTTTACTTCAGTGGTTGTGCCTGCCTTTACTTTTGCGCCTTCCATGCCTGCTTCTGATTCTTTCATTTCAACGCCTCATAGCCTTCCCTGACCGCGCTTATGTTCTTATCAAGCATGTCCTTGCTTACCTTATGCGAGAAGTTGCATACCACCCTTCCGAGCACTTCATCCATGCTTAATATGCCTGCCGCTTTTACAAACGCGCCAAGCATTGGCATATTCGGGTGGTTTGAGCCGAGTATTTTTTGGGCCATTCCTGAGGCGTCCATAGTGAAAACCCTGCATCTGCATTTCAGCTTCTCTGTTATAGCACTGGCTGGCTTGGTTGTGTTTACCAGAAGCATGCCATTTTCCATAATTGCGCCCTTAACATTAACGCTGTCAGCAAGTGTCGGGTCGATAATCATTACAATGTCTGCATTTGTGACAGGCGCGTGCGTTTTTATCGGTTTCCCTGAAATCCTGACATAGGCCAGCATAGGCGCGCCTGTTTTTTCGGCGCCGTAGCTTGGGAACGTCTGGATATACTTGCCGCTGTTTGACGCAGCCTCAGCTATAACTTGGGCTATGCTTTTTGCCCCCTGCCCTGCTCTTCCATGGATAATCAGTTCGAAAATTTCCTTAGGCATGCATTTTCTTAATAAGGAGGGCTATTTAAATATAGCGAAACATGTGAATAAATAGAATATAGCAAAAAAATCAGGCTTTTGATATTTTTATTGCCTGGACAGGGCATATTGATTCAGCGGCCTTGTTCTTCTCAAGATCTTCTTCGCTGATGACAGATGCCTTCGGATGCCCCTTGTACCCTTCGCCGGTTTCCTTAAGCTCCCAGTTCTCCGGGCACTCGGAAGCGCAGGCGCCGCACCCTATGCATGTTGCCTCGTCCACTTTTATCTTGTATCTTGCTTTACCCATTTTTTCCTCCCTACATTTTGTTTGTCTAATGGCAGCAGGGGCAGCATTCCCCGCAGCTGCTTTTCTTCTTTTTTGCAGCGCTGTTCAGGTCTTTGAGCAGCACATTTGCGTCTATGCCGTGGCTTTTTGCCCCCTGCTCAACGCTTTCGAATGATGCAATTGCGCAGCCTATGCAGTGCAGGCCGTGCTTTGCAAAAACATCCACTGTTTGCGGATATTTTGAAACCACATCCCCTATCGAGGTGCTTTTTGTGATCAGGTCTTTTGCCGCTTTCACCGCGGGCTTTTTTGGTTTTGGTTTTTTAGCCATTTGGTTCACCTTCACTTTAATCCTTTTTTATCTATATTTATAGTTTGCGGATATTGAAAATATATTTTGAAAAAGATAAAAAGGCAAAACATCAAAATAATTGCCAAAGTAAAATCTTTGGCAAATAGCAAAGTCCCCCTGGATTTCGCTAAATTGCCAATCCGCCGAAGTTTGCATCTTTCTGGCGCGGGCCATCCGCGCCCGGGACATATTTACAAAGGGGCTCGCCAAAAACCCCCTCGTATGCTTATGAGACTAACTCGCCTCTTCTCCCCGATGCTGTTGTATAGTCTCAAAGATACTGCTATATAAATGTTTCTGCCACGAGGGGGAAAAGGATTATTTGCGTGTGGTGAAAATTAATTTTGCATGGCTTTTGTTATGCAGCTAAGGAATAGTTGCACAAAGCCCGCAAAACCAAAACCCTTATATAGAAGTTAGTGTATACCCTGTGTATACACATATTAAATATACTGAAGAGTACTACACAAAATGGCGGACATATTTGACGCAGATATCGTTTGCGACGCATGCAAGACGAGGGCTGTGAAAGGGGAATTGTTCAAGGACGGGTTCAGGATCAGGGCATGGAGGTGCCCAAAGTGCAACAAGGTATGGCCCCACCCGCTCGACATGTCGCAGTACGAGGATTTCAGGAGGCTGAAGCAGAGGGACTTTGAGGTAAAGCTCAGACAGGTGGGAAACAGCTGGTCTGTTTCAATACCGAAAGAGATAATCCAGTTTGAGGCTGTTAAGGCAACAAAAGTAGTTAGGCTTTCACTGGACAATCCCGGCAAGGTTTCTATTTCGTTCACACAGATAAAAAGAATCATAAACAAGAGCGGAGGGGGACAGTAATATGGTTGAGAAATCTGTTGACAAGAAAGACATCAGGCTGCAGGTAAGGGAAGCGCAGCAGGACGAGGCATTCAAGGGTATAGTAAGGATAGATTCTGAGATGCTTAAGGAGATAGGCGTAAGGGTTGGGGATATTGTTGAGATTGAGGGCGCGAGGAAAACAGTAGCAATTGCAGACAGGGCATATCCGACAGACATCGGGATGTCAGTGATAAGAATGGACGGAATCATGAGAAGGAATGCGAAAACTGCAATAGGCGAGAATATTACTGTGAGAAAGGCAGATGTGAAAGTTGCAAAAGAGATTACAGTTGCGCCTGCTGAGAAAGGCATGATGGTCCAGGGCGACCCGACTATTTTCAAAAGGGGATTGCTTGGAAGGGCTGTATTAAAAGGGGACATTGTTGTTCTGGGCGGAGCCAGGATGAGAAGAAGGACAATGACGCAGTCACCTGTTGAAGAAGATATATTCGGCGGGTTTGAGGATTTCATGGGGCACTTCGGATTCAGCAACATAAGGTTTGTCATAGCTGATGCAAGCCCGAAGCAGGCTGTAATCGTTTCAGAAAACACAAACGTTAAGGTAAGCCCGCAGGCTGTTGAAGTGACCGACGAAAAAGTTCCTGAAGTGACTTATGAAGACATTGGCGGGCTTCAGGATGAGATTAAAAAAGTGAGGGAAATGGTTGAGCTTCCATTGAAGCATCCCGAGCTGTTTGAAAGGCTTGGAGTCCAGCCTCCGAAGGGGGTTTTGCTGCACGGCCCGCCCGGTACAGGAAAGACGCTTTTGGCAAAGGCGGTTGCAAACGAGTCTGACGCAAAATTCTTTCACATAAACGGGCCGGAGATAACATCAAAGTTTGTCGGCGAAGCGGAGAAAAGGATAAGGGACATATTTGATGAAGCAGAGAAAAGCGCGCCTTCTATAATATTTATAGATGAGATAGACGCGATTGCCTCAAAAAGGGAAGAGGCCTATGGAGAAGTTGAAAAGCGGATTGTTGCGCAGCTTCTCGCCACAATGGACGGCCTGAAGACAAGGGGCAAGGTCATTGTCATGGCCGCGACAAACAGGCCGAATGCAATTGACCCTGCATTGAGAAGGCCGGGCAGGTTTGACAGGGAGATAGAGATAGGAGTCCCTTCAAAAGCAGGCAGGCTTAGCATAATGAAAATACACACAAGGAACATGCCTCTTACAAAGGACGTAAACCTGGATGTGCTCGCTGCAACAACGCACGGCTTTGTCGGGGCTGACCTGGAGGCATTGTGCAAGGAAGCTGCGATGAATGTTGTAAGGAGGGTATTGCCAAACATTAATTTCAAGGAAGATGTTGCAATACCGCAGGACATACTTGAAAAGCTTGTCATAACGCCGCTTGACTTTGACGAGGCGATGAAAGTAGTAGGCCCTTCTGCCTTAAGGGAAGTAATGGTTGAAATTCCCAACGTGAAATGGGAGCAGATTGGAGGCTTGACAGGGCTGAAGCAGGAGCTGAAGGAAGCGATTGAATGGCCCCTGAAATACCCGGACTCTTTCAAGAGGATGGGCGTAAGGCCTCCCAAGGGAGTCCTGATGTATGGCCCGCCCGGCTGCGGGAAAACCCTTTTGGCTAAAGCAGCTGCAAACGAGTCTGAGGCAAACTTCATTCTCGTTAAAGGCCCTGAGCTTATCAGCAAATGGGTGGGGGAGAGCGAGAAAGGAATTCGCGAGATATTCAAGAAGGCAAGGCAGAGCAGCCCTACCATAATCTTCTTTGACGAGATTGACTCAATCGCGCCGAGAAGGGGGCAGGAGATTGGCACGCACGTGACAGAAAGAATGGTTAACCAGCTTCTGACTGAGATGGACGGGCTTGAAGAGCTGAATGACGTAATTGTTATAGCAGCAACAAACAGGCCGGACATACTTGACCCAGGGCTTTTGAGGCCGGGCAGGTTTGACAGGATAATCCTTGTGCCTGTGCCTGATGCAGAGTCAAGAGCTGAAATCTTCAGGATACACACAAAGGGGATGCCTATTGCAAAGGATGTGAAAATTGACAAACTCGTTGAGAAGACAGAGAACTATGTCGGTGCCGATGTCGAGGCTGTCTGCAGGGAAGCCGCAACACTTGCGTTGAGGCAGAATATTGATGCAAAGGAAGTCAGCATGAAGCATTTTGAGGAAGCGCTGAAAAAGACAAAGAGCTCTATCATGAACGAGGACATAGAGCATTACAGGGAAATAGAGAACAACTACATACGGAAAGCAAGAAGCATTTCTTCAAAAGCAAAAGGCCAGCCTGAGAAAAGCTATTTCGGCTGATTCTTTTCTTTTTTTATATTTTTGTTAATATTACCGGCTTTTCCTTAATCAGTATTGTATGCTCTGCCTGGCTTACGTTGCCTTTTGAGGATTCATACAGCTGCGGGTAGCTGCGCAGTATTCCTTCCCTGAACAGGACCTGCATAAGGAATTTTGCTTTTGGAAAATCTTTTTCAAGCCATCTTGACGCAAACGGCAGCGAGCTGTATTCGTTTGCTATGAATGAGAGCATTTTTCTTGCAGCGGGGTCCCGTACGGGCTTTACCCTTGCAAGCTTGTATATGCCTGACGGCTTTCCCTCCGCAACCCTGCCTGAGCTCCCGTTTGTTGCAAACGGCTCAATGGCAATAATCTGCCCCTCTTTTAATTGGTCTTCATCCCCATTGTCATAATTCGGAATGCTTATCCCGGAATGAAGGTTGAATGTTGTTATGCCGTGGCCTGAAAGGTTGCGTATCGATATGAAATTGTGGTCTGATATTGCATTTGCTATAACTTTTCCTATTTCCCGCAGTTTTACACCAGGAACGCACAGCTGGATTGCGGCGTTTAGCGCATCTTCAGACGCTTTTATGAGATTGGCATCTTTGCCCAGCGTCCTTGCAGTGTCTCCGATATGGCCGTTCACATGTACGCCAACATCTATTTTCAGGATGTCTTCATCTCCGAATACTGTTTTGTCATCTGCTGAAGGAGTGTAATGCGCTGCCATTGAGTTCAGAGAGAGGTTTACAGGAAACGCGGGCTTTGCGCCCAGCTCTTTAATCCTGCCTTCTATTTTTTCAGCAAGCTCAAGCAGCGTTATTCCGGGCTTTGCAATATCACATCCATAGTTTAGGCACTCTCCTGCTATTTTTCCGGCATTAATCCAGTCTTCCATAGCGAATGGGAATATGTTTTAGAATTATAAAGCTATTGGCCTTTCTTTTTCCAGTGGTTTATCACAAAATCCCCATCTACAACTAGCTCGGTTGCATTTCCCCCGACCATCTCATATAGCATATTATTAAATATTACTTCGCACACGCTGTTCAGGCTTCTTGCACCCTGCTTTAATTTTTGCGCGGCTTCTGCTATGGCCTGACGTGCATCTTCTGTCACCTCAAGTCTTATCTTTGCTTCCCTGAACAGCCTTCTGTAGTGCCTGAGCACCGCCCCCTTGGGCTTTGTTAAAATATCCTGCAATTCGTCTCTTGTGAGCTCATATAAGGGCGCGCGAATGGGAAATCTCGCAACAAACTCAGGAAGGAAACCATAGTCTATAAGGTCCTGCGGCGTTACCGCCTCAAGCAGTTCATCTGTTTTCAGTTCGTTGCCTTGTGCGCCGAACCCAAGCTTCCCGCCTTTGCTTTTGGCAACTTTTTCTGTAAGGCTCTCCCCTGAGGAACTTTTTGAAAATGCGCCGCCTGCTATAAACAGGATGTTTGTTGTGTCTATGGGGATTGAATCGCCATGGCGGCTCAGCCTGACATTTACAATTGAGCCTTCGACAGGCTTCAGCATCTGCTGCTGCGCTCCCTGGCCCCCCACATCATGCCCTCCTCCTTCTGTTGCTTTTCTTTTGTCTATTTCATCAAGGAAGATAACTCCTTTTTGGGTTTGTTCTAAGTCTTTTCCTGCCACGAAGTATAAGTCCCTAACCGGCTCATCGGCCTTGCTACCCCAGATGCCTTCATCTGTTATCTTGGATGCGTCAGAAACAGTGAATGGTATTCGCCTGCCCAGCATCTTTGCGAGGATTCTTGCGCAAGTAATTGCAGTGTAAGTCTTGCCGCAGCCTGTCGGCCCGAGCAGAAGTATGTTGCTCTTTTTCATCTCTTCATCTTCATCCTCTGCGCCTTTCTCTCCAATGCTTGTGACCCTGACTGCGTGCGAATAAAGGCCCACTGCAATAATGCGCTTTGCTCTTTCCTGCCCGATAATATATTCATCCAGCCATTCCTTGATTCTTCTTGGCGGCGGGACTTCTATATCTGAATCGCTGCTTTTTGCCAGCGCTTTCATCTCAAGCTCGCTTGGCATTTTGCCTTTGATATCTGCAAGGCTCTTGATTTGCCTGAGCATGAAAAGGAGCCCGCTTGAAATATCAAATTCAGGGTTAGCCCTTACATAAGCCAGGCCTTTTTCATATGCCTTGGCAAGGTCGCCTTTAATACCAGGCAAACTCTGGTCAAGAATATACGCCTTGAACAGGAACTGCACTGCCATCGGCACTGTTTCAGGGGCATTTTCCAGCATGAAATGCCCATACTTGTGCATAACAGCCGCATTGTCGGGCGCTTCATTCTTGCGGTGCTTCATCATCTGCACAAACGGCATTGTTTCCATGCCCCCCCCTTCTGATTTCTTCTCCCATATCTTTTTTCCGAACTTCGCAATAAGAAAGTCAGGGTCATCAAACTTCAGCCTGCAGGCATTGACCATGCATTCATGCGCCTTGTCTTCGTATTCGCTGTTTGTGCCTTTTGCAAGCGTGTAGAGCTCATGCATTGCCGCATGCAGCCTGGCGTCTTCAGGGAATACAGAAAGCGCAATCTCGCCGACTTTTATCGCTTCGGGCACCATGTAAGCGCCGGCCTTCGGCATTTCCTGCCCGAGGAATTCCATGTATGAAAGGTAATTGTCAGGCGTTTCCTGTAGCTTTATCAGTGTTGAATGGTCCCTGCATCGCTTCCTGAATTCTTCTGCAGCCGCTGCGGGATTTTTGTATGCCTCAGACCCCATTCTTCTTCCGCATTCCAGGGACATTCTGCACATTGCAATCCTCTCTTCAAGCGAATCTGTGCTTGTCCCTGCTACATCGAATGTAGTGCGCGCATCATCAAAATTTCCATCAAGAAAGCTTCTTACGCCCGCTGCCTTTACGGTTGCATATTTCGTTCTCTCTCTTCTAGATGTTGACAGCTCGCCGCAGCTAAAACCCTTGCGAAAAGCCGCTGTAAGGTCCGTATTTTCAGGCTTTCCCATCAATGAGGGGTAATCGATTACAGGTTTATAAATATATCTCAGATTTCCCTAATTTTTGCCAACCGCTTTCAAAACCTCTCCCCTTCCTACTGAATAGTTCTTTATGCTGCTGCCAGGCAGGTAAAACAGCGCATCCTCAAAAAGTGAGTCGCATATTGTCCTTAGGCTTCTTGCGCCTGCATTTAGCGCATATGCCTCTTCTGCTATTGTGTCAAGCGCATCAGGCCTGACATCAAGCTTAACATCTGACAGCCTGAACATTTCAACATACTGCGGTATGACCGCATCTGCGGGCTCTGTAAGTATCTTCCTTAATTCCCGCTCGCTTAGCTGCTCAAGCACAATCCTGTGGTGCAGCCTGCCAACAAACTCGGGTATGAAGCCGTATTCTATCAGGTCCTTGTCTGTGAGGCGGCCGGATATGCCCTTATTCTTGGGCGCTTCTTCATGCCCGCCCATTCTAAACCCAATGTGCTTCTCTCTTGCGCCTATAACCTCTCCGATGCTGCCGCCTTCATTTGAAAAGGAAAATGCGCCGCCGACTACAAACAGGATATTTGTCGTGTCTATCTGTATATATTTCCCCTGGCTTACTTCAACATTCACGACAGAGCCTTCAAGCAGCTTTAGATACTGCTGCTGCGCCCCCTCGCCGTTTACGTCCTTGCCCCCTCCCTTTATAGCCCTTATCTTGTCTGCTTCATCAAGATAGACAATCCCTCTTTGCGCGAGCTCAACATTCCCATTTGCAGCCCCCAGCAAGGCCAGGAGGCACTGCTCTGCTTTGTCCCCCACATATCCGGCGCTTGTCACTTTTGAAGTATCAATCACGACAAACGGAACACCTGACATTTTAGCAAGCATGTTAAGCATGTATGTTTTTCCAGAGCCTGTCGGCCCAAGCAGGAGCATGTTGCTCTTGTCCAGCTTTTTCGCATTTTTGTCCATCGCCTGCCTAAGCCTGAGCAGGTGCATGTAATAGCCGACAGAAACCCCCATCTTTGCTTTTTCCTGTCCTATGACATAATCATCAAGGTGCGCCTTGATTTCCCGCGGCAGGACTACTTTAACCTCTTTTGAAAACTCCTTGACCTCATCCACTCTTGTTGCATTCGGGTTTTCGTTGCGCAGCTCTTTTTTCAGCTTGGCGACTTCTGCATAATTTTTGTGCAGCGCCTTAAACTGTTCCCCGTTCTTTCTCCTCCTGAGGCTTGCAGCTGCCTTGTCAAACGCTTCAACGACATCTTTTTTAATGCCATCAAGCGTCGGCTTTCCTTTCCACGCTTTGTATAAAGTGTAGAGCGCCCATTCTTCATGCGTATTAATGTTCCTGAGCATGTACCTGCCATATTTCTGCAGCGCTTCCGGATTTCTAAGTATTGCGTGCCCTTTGTATTCCATAATAATATAAAATGGAGCCTTTTTCATCTCAAACACCTCGCCTGGCTGCCAGAGCATTTTGCCGAATTCATTAATGAGGTAGTCGGGGTCATCGAACTTCAGCTTCACCAGCGCTTCAAGCCTTTTTTGCGCTTCTTTGTAGTTTTCGGTAAACACATATAGCTCGTACATCTCTGAATGAATCCTGTGGTCTTCCGGAAATCTTTCAAGTGCAATTTCCCCTACCCTTATGGCTTCAGCCATCATGTTTATGTGATGCACTTCCGCCATATCCTTTCCAAGAAAGTTCATGTACGACAGGAAGTTGTCAGCTGTCTCATGCGTTCTTATCGTGAACTCATAAGTGCTGCGCAGCCTATTGAATTCCTCTTCTGTCGGGCTTATCCTGAAAAGCTGTTTTGCGCAATCCAGCAGTTTCCCGCTGATTGCGTCTTTTTCAGAAACTGAATCGGTTTTTGTGAGGGCTGTCATGAAACTAAACTGCGCCTCGAGGTAGTGCTCATCAAGGTAATCCCTCATTGCGTTTGCTTTATTCAGCCTAAATTCCGCCTTTATTTGATATAAAGAACATAGTCCGGCACAGTCAAAAGAGCCCTTTAGCCTATCTTCAAGGCTTTTGTTGCCTTGCTCTGCCATGCACATATTATATGCAGCCGGCTTTATAAACATTCTCCCTTCTATCACACGTTAGAAAAGCTTTTAATCATGCTTCCGCTTTTTCAGCTGTATGAAAGGGTTCATAGTATACACAAACTACAGGCTGCTTGATGAAAAGCCTTATGTTTTTCTCATAGGCCGGCTTGAAAACGGGGAAGCGTTTGTAACTGTAAGCTCTTACAGGCCATACTTTTACATAAAAGAGCAGGATTTGAAGCAGGCTGTGAAGCTTGACCAGTTTGAGCATGAAAAAACGCAGATGAAGGACTTTGAAGGGGAAAAAGCAGCGAGAATTTTCACACAAAAGCCTTCTGACGTGCCTGAGCTAAGGCACCTGTTTGAATCCAACGGCATTAAATGCTATGAAGCTGACATTAGGTTTGCCCAGCGCTTTCTTATAGACCACGAGCTAAAAGGAACCGTTGACATTGAAGGTGATTATGAATATCAGGACACGCTGCGCGTTTACAGGGAGCCGAGGCTGAAGACCTGCGAATTCTGGCCCGAGCTCAAGGTGCTTTCAATCGATATAGAAACAAGAAGAGATGCAAAAGAATTGTACGCAATCGCGCTTGCATCAAAGGAGAAGGACACAGCGCTTATAGTATCCGAAAAAAAAGTAAAAGGTGCAGTTGCATGCAAAGATGAGGAAGAGCTTATCACGAAATTCCTTGCATCTGTCAATGAGTATGACCCTGACATAATCACAGGCTGGAACCTGATAGACTTTGACCTGAAAGTCTTGCAGGAAAGATGCAGGGGATACGGGATGGAACTTGCAATAGGCAGGGGCGGAAAAAAATGCAGGCTGAAGATTGAAGCTGATTTCATGAAAACCTCAAAAGCAGACGCGGAGGGCAGGATAATAATTGATGGTATGCAGCTTTTGCGCGATGCATTTGTAAAGCTGGAAGACTACAGGCTTGAAACCGCAGGCAGGACACTTGCCGGCGAAGGCAAGCTGGTGAAGTTTACTGACAAAGGCAGGGAAATAGAAGCAATGTTTTTGGAAAACAAGCAGCTTCTTTCTGAGTACAACATGCAGGATGCAAAGCTTGTGCTCAAAATCCTTGAAAAGACAAACGTTCTGAACATTGCTGTTGAAAGAAGCATTCTTACAGGAATGCCTATAGACAGGGTTTCAGCTTCAATCGCATCCTTTGACTCGCTTTATCTGAGGGAAGCAAGGAAAAGAGGAATTGTATGCCCGTGCGCATCATATGCAGAGAAAATGGAAAGGGTCAAGGGCGCATTTGTCATGGAACCAAAGCCAGGCATATATGACAATGTTATTGTTCTTGACTTTAAGTCACTATACCCGTCTATAATACGGACTTTTAACATAGACCCCGCGAGCTTTGCTGCCGGTTGCAAGGGAAAAAATCTTGTAAAAGCGCCGAACGGCGCATGCTTTAGGAACGAGGATGGGATTTTGCCTGAAGTCATACAGCGCCTGTGGGAAGCAAGGGAGATTGCAAGAAAAAGAAAAGATGAAACCGCAAGGTTCGCAATCAAGATACACATGAACAGCATTTACGGCGCAATGGCATCCCCAAACTGCAGGTTCTTTAACATGGACATTGCAAATGCAATAACCTCTTTTGCAAGGCAGATAATACAGGCATCTGCCGCTGAAATAGAGAAAAAAAAGTATGGCGTGCTTTATTCTGACACAGACTCCTGTTTTGTTGTGTCTAGGGCGAAAACACCGGAGGAAGCAAATGAAATAGGGCGGGGGCTTGCGGCAGAGATTAATGAATTCTACAACGGGCTTGTTAAAAAGGAATTCAAAAGGCAGTCTTTCCTTGAAATGCAGTTTGAGAAATGCTTTTCAAAGTTCCTTATGCCAAAGCTGAGAAAGTCGGAAACAGGCGCCAAGAAACGGTATGCGGGCCTGTATGTGAAAAATGGGAAAGAAGCAATATCCATCACAGGGCTTGAGTTTGTAAGGGGCGACTGGACAGAGCTTGCCAAGAGGTTCCAGTATGAGCTGCTTGACAGGCTTTTCCACAACAAGGAAATACTGCCGTTTATTTCAGAGTTTGTAAAAAAGCTGCAGGGTGGGGAGTTTGATTCGCTGCTGGTTTACAGGAAGACCGCAAGGAAGAACCTTGACGAGTACACTAAAACAACCCCGCCGCACATAAAAGCCGCAAGAAAGATGGAAAAAGTTGAGAACAACCGAATTGAATATATTATGACCGAAGACGGGCCTGAGCCGATGGAAAAGATTGAGCATAAGATTGATTACGGGCATTACCTGAAAAAGCAGCTAAAGCCAATTGCTGATTCAATATTGACTTTCTTCGGGCAGACATTTGAGGATGCTGCAAAAGGCGTGAAGCAGCAGACGCTTGGGAATTATTGACTTAATCACATAAATCCTTATAAATCATGTTTCGATTACCTGAGTTATGGCTTACCTCTCTGAAATCCACGCCTGCCGGTGGATAAAAGACCCTGTAAAGCTTTATATTTCCTTTACAGCTGCTGACCAGCACAAATCGCTTGCAACAGACATTGCAGTTGCTGTCACAAAAGCATTGCAGGAAGACCACAGGGCTTATCTTTCAAAATACGCAGGGTTTGCAGGCAAGAAAATAGTTTATGCTGATTCCAATCCTGATTCTGGCTCAAGCGAGCATGAAAATTGGCATACATTCCTTGAGAGAAGAAAGCTGAGCCCTGCTGCAGGGGAATTCATAGAGGAAGCAAGCTCTTATGTGATAGACGACCTGGAAACAGACAAGCCTTCCTGTGAGTACCTGAAGCACCTCAACTGGAGCAATGAGTTTGTCAGGACTTACCTTGCCATGCAAAACCGCCCCATATCAGAGCTCGAAACAATCCTGAGGCAGTTCGGGCACATTATCCCTGAATGGAATGAACAGGTAATGAAGGGCTCGTGCCCATGGCTGCGCTTCACAGACGAGGCAAAATATTTCCTGCTTTATCATCTCTGCTTTGACATAGCTTTCGGAAGGACAATACAGGAGGCAAAACGAATCTACACCACTTCACTAAAAATAACAAAAAAGAAGGGTGTTGCAGCAGGGATAAAGCATTTAAGGCGGCGCGCTTCAAAAGCTGTTTCTGACATGTATGATTTTGATTTTGATATAGGCGGCTATTATCCAAATTATCCTTCCCTTGTGGAATACAGATTTTTCGGCAAAGAAGGGATTATCATAGAGGCGTGCGGAAAATATCCCTCATGGGTTGTGCCTCTTGACAGGGAAATTAAAAGAAGGGGGCTTGTCCCTGATTGATGATTTGCAGAATATAAATGCTTATAAATCTTCAAAAAATCCAGCTTACTATGGTCTCGATTCTTGAGGTAATGGCCTGCCATAGGATAAAGGATCCCGTTCGCTTTTATCTTCACACAACTTCAGAAGGGGAATATGAATTCCATGCAAGGGAATTTGCTGAAACTGTCGCAAGAAGGCTGATGGAAACAAGAAGGGCCTACCTTGCCACCGTTTCCGCGTTTGCAGATGACGGCAGGGTCATTTCCACAAAAGAAACGAGCGATGGCGGGCAGGCGCATGAAAGATGGCATAATTACGTGCAGGAAAATAAGCTTGAGTCTGATGCCGGGGATTTTATAGAAGAGGCAAGCGCTGCTGTAATTGAGTCTGTTACTGACGGATATGGCGACAAGTACCTTGAGCCAAGCAAGAGGTTCCTCCAGCTCCACCTTCTGGTGCAGAGGAGCAGCGGCGAGGAACTGGAAAAAATACTTGAAAAATTTTTTGTTGGCGACAAGGAACTTGTATATGAAGCTGACAAGATAATTATGGGCGATTCCTGCCCGTGGCTAAGCTATCTTGCGGAGGCGCCTTATTTTCTCCTTTACGGGCTTTGTTTTGATGTCTGTGCAACGAGGGGCCTAAGGGCTGCCAAGAGCATATATAAGACTGCGCTGAAAAAATCCAAATGCAAGGGAGTTAATGCAGGGATAAACCACCTCAGGCAGCATGCGACTTCCTCTGTTGCAGACCTTTATGATTTTTGCCTGTCTGACATAGGGGGATATCTGCCGAGCTATCCCCAATCACACCAGATGGAATATGTCTTTTTTGACAAAAAGCTGAAGATAGAAGTTTGCTTTGCTTACAAATCATGGCTTGAGATTGTTGAAAAGGAAATAAAGAAAAGAGGCTTTAGATAAATTCTTTTAACTGCTTCGTTTCCGGCTTAAATACAAATGCATTCGCCGAGTCAAACCATCCGCACATGAAATTCTCAATCGGTATGCCTGCCCTTTTGCTCAGCATCAGTGCATAGAAATAAGTCTGTGTTGCCGCATACTTCTCCCTGTCTGCATTCGGCTTGTAGTCCCATACCCATATCTTGTTTCCTTCAATGCGCAGCAGGTCTATATGGCCTGTAAGCGGCTTCTCCTCCCTGAAGAGATGGCTGAATCTGTCTGTTTCTTCAGGCAAAAGCCAGACAGGCACTTCAATCGCAACCGTATGCCTGTCATTCTCCAGCATGAACATCTGGACTTTCAGGTGCTCTGAGCTGAACCTTTCCGCGTTTATGCCCAGCCCGTATGAGGTGAGAAGGCTTATGTCGTGGTCGTTGTGCCTTCTTATGTCAAGGTTCGGCATCTGAAAGCGGAGCTTTGAGCTTCTCGGCCCCTCAAGGAAATATTTGTCAGGGCAGCTTTTGAAAAGGCAGTTCATGTATTCGTTCAGCCCGGAAAATCCGCTGCAAAGCAGTTCGCCTGCCTTTTTTTCATGCACGCTGTAGTCGTATTTCCACCCGTGCCAGAATTGTTTTTGTTTTATCACATCCAATACCCTCTTTTCCAGTTTTGGATTGTTTCCAGGGATATAAACATTGCGGCAAAGTCAGGCTCTGCATACATTGGTGCGTTAGCGGGTGCTTAGAATAGGCACGTATCATGCATTTTACCCTATACTTTGCCCGAAAAGTTTAAAAGTAAGGTATATTCACCATAGTGACGATGGCAAAAAGGCGATTAGCAATAACAGAAGCTTCTACCAAAGATAACAGGAAAGACGCGGAGAAAGGAAAAGTTAAAGCTATTGCTAAACCTAAACAAGAGACTATTCGCCCTTACCAAAAAAAGAGGAATAACATACTCTCTAAATTTAAGGTATGCACTAATAAACTCATTCAACATCGAAAAAATCCCATATTAGTCATGTTTTACTGTTCTGAAGGTGAAGGGAAAATTTTCCCTTGGGATTTGGCGTTGCTTGAGAAAGAATTTCAACATTATTGTGACTGTAGAAGAATTAGCAAGATAGATAAACTTGATTTGATTATCTATACTAGGGGAGGGGATGCAAATACCTCTTATCGTTTAGCACAGTTAATAAGGGGCTATGTTAATCATTTGCATGTCATCATTCCAGAGTTTGCATATAGCGGGGGGACACTTATTGCTTTTGCAGGCAATTGCGTAGAAATGGGGGTTACAAGCGTGCTCTCACCAATTGATGTTCAAATTACTGATAATAAAGATAAAGGGATTTCCCTGCTTGGCTTTGAAAAGTTTGTTGAGTTTATAGCAGACAGTTCGGCAGTTTTTCATCTTGAGGAACAAGAAAAAGCTCACTTTGCCACGGAACTTATGAAATGTTTAGTTGAACAAGCCACTCCACTTGAACTTGGAGAAATATATAGGTTAAGAAGTATGACAAAGTATCATGCTGAAACTCTTTTAGCGAATTATATGTTTGGTAATGATGCAAACAAGGCAGCAATTATTCATAATGTAATAGGTGCCTTTACTAAAAATGCACCTTCTCATAGCTTTGATATGGACTATAATCTTGTTAAAGCAACTGGTATTAAAGTCAAACCAATGGATAGTAAAACATATAAACTCTCAAAGTCCCTAATAGAGCTATGCGTAAAGTTAGCAGACGAAGGATTAATTTGCAAATATCCGCAAGCCCAACTCAAAGTGAGGGCTCCTTACTTCGGCATATTCGACAGAAAAGATATGTAACTCATGGAGGCGTAAAAATGACATTCGAAGAAAAGTTTTTGGCAAGTCAAGAATACCACCAAAAAATATTAAAGTTTGAGTTTGAGAAACTCGGCAAGTCCTATCTTGAAAAAATATAGGAAAAGAAAGTTAATTAATTTCTATTCTTTCTTTTTCATATCCTACCCTTACTCATCTGTATCAATTCCAGCCACTTATTCGGGGAACTCAGCGTTAAGTCCGTCGCCAACTCATAAGGGCATTTATTCAGTGATTGGTGCTTTGTTATGAAATTGTAGTATATCTCATATCCCTTTATGATGAGATTAGCACTTTCAACACTTCCGTGAAAGCCACGCATGGTTTTAGTCCTTGCCCTGATGCTGTTGTGCATCCTTTCAATGGGATAATTGAAGCTACCGCCGTCAGAAACAACCACTTTGTTATGTAATACATTGTGTTGGCGAAGCTTGTTATTGTAGCCGAAAACCCGCTTAATTACCCTCGGATAAGCCTGCAACCCATCTGTTGTAATCATTCTGACATTGTCGGACTTTGCCTTAACCTGCTCCATAACTCTTTTTATTTTATCCGCACTTCTTGATTTAGCAAACTCCGCAGCCACCATAAACTTTGTGTCAGGGTCTATGCTGTCTATCAGCCAATTCTTATCTAATCCGCCTCTGATGTGGTGCTTTCGCCTGTGGTATTCCACTTCATCCATCTGGATTTCTTCCCCTGTATTCAGCTTCAAGCTGTCTGTAAAGCCTGATATTTGCCTTGCATACTTCCATAGCCATCTTAGAATTGTGCTGTGGTCTGAATTATGCGGGTAGAACGCCTGTAAATGCTCCTGCACCTTTCTTGTGCTTACTCCCCTGTAAAACAGGTCAAGGCACAAGGTTATCTTCTGGGGGCTGTTTCTCATCCTGTAAAAGCCCTCATCCAAGACAAACCTATGAGAGCAATCCGCACATTTGTATCTCTGAATAAGTCCCCTGTTGCCTGTTTTCCGTAGCCCGTCTTTCTTGATATGCTCTTTCCCGCATTGTTGGCATTTGATTGCTTTTTCCATACTATTTAGGTACCTAAACAGGTATATAAACCTTTGGGTACCTAAAGTAGAAAAGTATATAAATACCTATAATTAATCATAGCTTGTTATAACTTATTATAGTTGATAGGAAGGTGAAAACGATGATAAATGGAAGGGCGACAACAATACAGGTGATGGAGAATACAAGACTTTGCCTTGAAAAACTTAAGGTCGTAAAGCAAGAACCTTATGATAATGTCATAAGGAGGATTATAGAGAGAGTATTAGACTTATGTGAAGAAGGTACAGATTTAGAGACAAAGAAGATGATACAGGGTAGGCTAAATGAGGTTGCTAAAGGGGACGTTATTTCAACAAAGCAGTTAAGAGATATTTTATTTTCGGGAGGGGAAAAAAATGGTGAAATACGAAAAGGTATGGGCAAGGTCTATAGGGCATGACCTAAAAGGAATAAGTGAAAGAATATTTAATGTTATTGATGGTAAAATAGATGATATTCTAGATTCCCCGAACACAAAATCAAAAAAGATAAAAGGATGGGCTTATAATATAAGAAGAATCCGTTTGGGTAATTACCGACTTTTAATTTATGTGGATGACTTAAACCTAACAGTCTATTGCTTGGCTTATTTACCTAGAAAAAATTGTTATAGCCCAGAAACAAGGGCAATGATTATGAATATCGCTAGGAATGTTGAAAAACAAAAAAGTATATAAACTTGTAGGTACCTAATAAAGATATGAAACTGCAAAAACAGCTTTCTCGGAAATACGAAGGAAAGGATTATGCCAAGTACGTTATCGTTATAAAACCAACATATATTGAGCAATTGGGCTGGAAGAAGTCCGACGAGCTTAAAGTAGAAGTTAAGGATAACAAGCTGGTTATAGAGAAGGATTAAAATGATAAAAGTTAAATCAAAAAGGGGGGTTTTGGCTGAATATCTGAGGAACCCCTATATTGAAACAAGCTTAATGGCAGTTATTTATTTTGAATTTAGTAGTATAGTATTAGATTATTTTCCAAAGAAGAAGTATATTTTATTATGCTGGTCTATTATTTCAGCAATAGTTATAATTGGATATTGGGCATACAGGCAAAAAGCGTATTCAAATAAAACTTAATAATAATAGTTTTCGGACAAATATATTCTTTATATAATCTTTAATGTGCTTAGCACCCGCTAACGCACCAATGTAGGCTCTGCAAAAGGCTTATAAAGTATAGCTGAATAACTTTCAGCGGGGGTAATTATAATGGCAGAAATATCAGAACTCGGAAGAAAACAGATTGAGTGCTGGACAGCGCTCAAGGCATATCTTGAGCAGGTCTTTGCAGATGAGAAGCTGGAAAACCTGCTTTTTAACGGAAGGCGGGACATAGAACTATTCACGGCTAAAGATGCCGAGGTAAATGCAAAAGGAGCAAAGGTGCAGGTTGTTTATGGAATAAATGGCGTTGGTGCATACCGCAAGGTCGAAGATGAAACCCTTTTCCAAAACATATTCCACTACCGCTGGGGGCACCGCCATTCCCCGTTCGCCCTCGCTTTTGCGCTTGCTGCGGACTCAAAGGACGCGCTGACACCTGCAGACCTGGAAGCAAAACTTGGGCCTTACAGGCAGATGGCGGCCGGCACTGCCCAGCCCGCCCCGCAGGCAAAGTAAATAGCTTTTTATATACCTTTTCTTTATTATCTCCTGATGGGAGTTAAGCTTACAGACATAGTGCCGAGAAAAGAGATAGGCTGGGATGTGCTTAGCGGGAAAGTGCTTGCGCTTGACGCTTCAAATGTTCTTTACCAGTTCTTAAGCTCGATAAGGCAGCCTGACGGGACTTTATTGATGGATTCAAAAGGAAGGGTTACGAGCCACCTCGTTGGCCTGTTTTCCCGCACTACAAACCTTATTGAGAAAGGAGTAAAACCGGCGTTTGTGTTTGACGGAAAGCCCCCTGCATTAAAAGGCGGTGAAATAGAGCGGAGGAGGGGGAGAAAAGAAAAAGCTGCTGAGAAATACGAAGAGGCAAAAGAAGAAGGCGATGAAAGCAGCATGCTGAAATACTCAAGGCAGTCAATAAAGCTTACGAAAGAGATGGCTGAAGAGGCAAAAGAGCTTGTTTCTGCCCTTGGCCTGCCTGTTGTACAGGCGCCTTCAGAAGCAGAGGCGCAGGCTGCATTTATATGCAAAAGGGGCGATGCATGGGCTGTTGCTTCGCAGGACTATGATGCATTATTGTTTGGCGCGCCGCGGGTTGTGCAGAACCTGACGCTTGCAGAAAGAAGGAAGCTGCCTAACGGAACTTATGCCAAAGTCACTCCTGCCCTGATTGAGCTTCAGGAGACCTTATCTTCGCTTTCAATATCGCAGGAGCAGCTTTTGTCGCTTGCAATACTTGTCGGCACTGACTTCAATCCCGGCGGCGTAAAGGGGATAGGCGCAAAAAAGGCGCTGAAGCTTGTTTCTGAATTCAATACAAGGGAAGATATATTCAGGGCTGCAAAGGCGGAATTTGATTACAGGGAAATAGCGGGTGTTTTCAGTGATATGCCTGTAAAAGAGGATTACAGCGTTGAGTTCATGCAACTTGATGAGGAAAGGGTAAAGAAGATACTGGTTGACAAGCACGGGTTTTCTGTTGAGAGGGTTGATTCGGGGCTTGAAAGGCTTAGAGCGAAAAAAGAGGAGAGCAAAGGGCAGACGAGCTTATTGGCATTTGGCAGGTAGCCTGTAGCTACTACATGTCAGCCAACCTCTACCGGGTTAATCAAAAGTCTCTATAATCCGAAACTGTCAGTAAACGCCCTGACTTTGTTGTATTCTTCAAGAAACTTGCATCCTTTTTCGGTGAGCACGAACATCTTGTTGCCTGTCTTGGGGTCTTCTGTCTCTGCAAGCATGTTGCTGGCCTTCAGCTCGTCGATATACCTTTTCATGCCGTCATGCGACAGGTTTGACTTATACAGGAGGTGGGTCGGCTTTATCATGCCGCGCTTGTCCTGTATTGACTTCAGGATATCATATATGATTTCCAGCTTGTTTCTTCGTTCTGCCATTTTATCTTGATTTCCTTGTATGCTTTTCAACGTTTATGAACACAGCAAGCAATAGCCCATATCCGAGAAGCTGCACTGCATGCCCTACGACATAAAGCGTTGGCATGAATATCATTGCAAGCAGGAAAAGTTCAGCCAGCGCAAGCAGGTAAAAGCTTGAGAACACGAGCCCCGAGTTAAGCGTTTTCTTTTCCCTGTAGTTCTCATAAAACTGCCATGCCATGAATGCAAGAAGCATTAAGGCGATGAGATGGAACTTCAGGTAATATTGGTATGAAAACAATGCAAACAGGAAAAGGAATGCAAACATCAGTGCAATAAGCCTTCTCTGCTGCAGCTTCATTGCCACCACAAGCAGCAGGGTATAGCCTGTAAGCATGAGCGCTATATGGATGAAGTAAACCAGGTTTGCAACATTGAGCTCGTTGAACCTGCTTAGTATGCCGTCATAAATCCCAAGGTATACAAGAAGGTTTGAGAATGAAAGGAACAGGAATCCGAGCGCTGTCATAAAAAACCCTGCGCTGAAATACTTGTATTTCCTTTCTTCAGTCAGCCTATATGCCTTGTAGCTGAATCCCGCTATCAAAAGCATGACTACTGCGAATATTATCTGGAATACGGAGTCTATTGTGTAGAACCATGCAGGCCCGTTTATTGATATTATCATTTTGCTTCTAGAACCTTATTCTGCCCTTTTGTTTATAAACTTTACTGTAAAGTAGCTAATTTTGGGCTCTATTTACCTTAAAATCCATATTTACCCTTTTTAAGCTTTGTGGACTTTGCTTACAGATAACCTCTTCACATGCCTTAATAAAGCCCCCGCCAGCATTACTTGTATACCTTTGAACAAGGCACCTCCCAAGGTTATGTTCAAGAGAGGCGGGGAGAACACCTCTTTTCCCACCCAATTTCTTCCCCGCCTTCTTTTATTTTTCAGCATTCATTATGCGGGGAAAAGGTTATAATCAAGTTCTGTTCATTCTATTTTTATGAAAGCTGTAAAGGTTGAAAAGAAAGACGCCCAGAAAACACTTGATATGCTGAAAAGCAGTGGGCTTTTTGATAATTCGCACGAGATTAAGTTCGGGAAAGAGCATTTGCTTATACCTGTTGTTTCTGCAAAAGGGCTTAAGGTTGTTGAAGCGCGGCTGAAAAAGAAGCAAAAACAGCCAAGGAACCTCGCAGAGGCGCTTCAGGGAAAGCTTACTCCGAAAGAGCTGGTTCTTGCGCCCAGGGCCTTTGACGTGCTCGGGGACATAGCTATTATTGAAGTTGACAAAAGGCTTGCCAAGAAAGAGAAGGCAATAGCGAGGGTGCTTTTGGATTTGAACAAATACCTGAAAGTTGTTGCCAAAAAAGCAGGGGTGCATTCAGGCGTTTACAGGACGCAAAAGCTTAAGATTCTCGCCGGAGAGAAAAGGAAAGAAACAACATGCAGGGAAAACAATGTGCTCCTGAATCTTAACGCAGAAACCTGCTATTTTTCGCCAAGGCTTAGCACGGAGCGCCTTAGGGTGGCCAAACTGGTAAAAGAAGGCGAAAGCGTGCTTGTTATGTTTTCAGGCGTTGCCCCGTATCCCTGCGTGATTGCAAAGAACAGCGCTGCAAAAGAGGTTTATGGCGTTGAGATTAACCCTGACGCGCATAAGTATGCGCTTGAAAACATCAAACTGAACAAGCTTTTAAATGTGCGCGTGTTTTGCGGCGATGTAAGGAAGATTGTGCCTGAATTGGGGATGAAGTTTGACAGGATTGTAATGCCTCTGCCGAAAAGCGCTGCTGATTTTCTTGACGTTGCAAAGGCCGCTGCAAAGCAGGGCGCTGTAGTGCATATCTATGAGATTCTTAATACAGATGATTTTCCTGCTGAAACCATGAAGAGGGTGAAGGCGCAGTTCCCTAATGCGGTTATGCTTGATGCAGTCAAATGCGGGGCGTACGGGCCGGGAATAATACGCGGCTGCGTGGATTTCAGGGTTTGACAGAATTTGCTTATTTTCATGCGGAAGGCTTATAAGCGCCTGTTTAACAAAGACGGATTATGGGAAAAATAATATTAGGGCTGGTTGCAATTTTAGGGCTTGCGGCTGCGGATTCAACATGCGGCGGCGGAACATGCCTTGAAGCATGCGCCAGGCAGGACCATGCTGCACCTAACGGAGACAAGGGCGGGGCTGCCCTCAGCTTGTTTTTTGGCAATGCTGACCATTTATCTCCATATGGATGGGGCGCCTTGGCTGTGCCTATTGTGATTGGTGTGTATGCTATTGCAACCCGCAGGCGGGACTAAACCGAGAAAAGAGCAGATTATGTCATGCAGCAGGTTTTCAACAGGGAATGCGGATTATTGGCTTATTCTGGCAAAACATCAAACACCGGCAAATGAAATTATATTTGATGATGACAAGATAAAGCAGCTTGACGCACTTGTGCTTGAAGACTGGGGGCACGGTTCCAAGGTGTTTGACCTGCCTCAATATTATAACCTGACAGATACTGCAAAAGCAAATGATATTCCTGTTTACATTACTGATATAAATACGGATGACGTCGCGGAATATGATGAGTATTCCAAACGAATTGTTTATGCTGGACTTGCCGCTGCTGTAGGCACCAGAATCACAGCCGCCGTTCTTAAGAAAATGAAAAAGATGACAAGAAGAAGAATGCTGGGGCTGACAATAGGCTCGATAGCATGCCTTGGGATAGCGGGTTTGGGGTTTGTGCCGCAATGGGCTTCAAACTCGCTTGCAGAAGAAAGAAAAGATGCAAATGAGCTTGAGCGGAAAATAGTTGCGCTGCAGACAGAGCTTATTGAAACGCAGGTTGCAACCATGCGCAATGCGGTAAACGCAAGAAAAATAGAGGAACATCTGGCGCCAATGCTTGGGCAGAGGCTCGGAAGAAAGCCGAGGATTGCTGTTGTGTTTGGCTCGCTTCATGCTGCACTGAAAGACCATTTGCAGGATAAGGGCCTGAGGGACGAGACTATATCTGATTTTTCTGATGTTTTGGGGCAGGAGGAAAAAAGTAGCCGCTATTTTGAAATGCAGCTGAACACAATATATGAGTTTATTCCGACGGAGTCAAGGCACGGGTTTATCACGCATGAATACAGGTGCAATTGCTTTTAATCTTTAAATCCAATCCCCAATAAGTAGACTTCCATGCTCCTCTGCCTTGAGGCTTCTGGCTTTACTGTCTTCACAAACTCGAAATGCTTCCTCACTTCATCAAAGAACTCTTTGTAGCCTTCTCCCTGAAATACCTTAACCAGGAAGTTTCCGTTCTGCTTCAGGTGCTTTATTGCAATATTAAGCGCTGCCTCTGTCAGGTCCAGTGACCTGCCCACATCCAAAGCCCTTATGCCTGATGTCTTTGGAGCCAGGTCGCTTAAGACAACATCAAAAGAGGATTGTATCTGTTTGGTTGTTTTGCTTTCCAATACGCTGCCTTGTATGAACTCAGTGTTTTCTACCGGCGCGATAGCTGCCAAGTCTATTCCCATCACCCTGCCTGCGCCCATTCTTTTTGCAGCAATCATCCATCCGCCGGGCCAGCATCCCAGGTCAAGCACATCATCGCCCCTTTTGATAATATGGTACTTGCTGTTAATCTGCAAAAGCTTGTACGCGCTTCTCGCCCTCAGCCCTTCTGAGAGCGCTTTGTCAGTATATTTGTCGTGCATGCTAAAAGAAGAGTGAATTATGTTTAAAATAGTTTGTATGGCAATGCTTTTATATAGGAAAGCAAACTATACCTGTATGATGGACACCACAAAATCAATAATAGCAATACTGCTTGTTGCGGTTATTTTCTTGTCAGGCGCGCTTGCAGGCCAGTATACAGGGATGCCGATTGCCGGTTCTTCTTCGGATTTATCAGCCAATACCTTGACTGTAAAAACGCTCAGGGCTCCGGTTCTGTTCATCGATATAAATTCAAGCATAAAATCATATAAGCAATTGTCCGGCATTGCGTCCGGCAGGGATATAGCAATAACCGCCTTTTCCCCATCTGGGCGCGGGTTATTTGCGAGCACAGAAAGCGGCTATGGCATTGAAGGGTATGCATCTGGTGCAGCCGGATTCTCAGGATATTTCCATGGCGGCAAAGGGCTTTACACTGACAACATCCTTTTTGGCAGAACCGCATTCCAGGGAAGCAAGGGCCAGCTCGTGCTTTTTGCGTCAGGCAGATATACATGCTTAAATGTTTGCAATTCACACGGGCTTCCATGCAGTAAGGCATATGCAATAGAAAGCGAGAGCCTTACGGATGTTGGCGACTGCTCTTTCCTGTCAGGAAACAAGTTTTGCATCTGCGGCTAAACAGTTTTATTGTTTTTTATTCTTCTGAGAATATTCTTTGTGTATTTATTCTGCCAGTATCGCCGGCTTTCCGGGCATTGCCTGCCTTGCTTTGGGTGCCTGGCTTTTCTCAGCGTCTATAATCTCAATCTTGCAGTTGAATTCCTGCTCAAGCGCCGCAACCGAGTCTTTTAATGCTTTTTCCTCATCTTTTTTTTCAAGCACGAACTCGGGAGTTTTCTCCGCGAGTTTCGGCACCAGTTTCATTATATCCTGGCCGTGCTGCTTTAACTGGGTCTGCATGACTGACTTTATTATCTCTCCTGCATTCCTTGTATTAAGCTTTTTTACATGCCCGACAAGCTCGTACTTCCATTGGCCTGCCGTGAATAGCGTAATTTTCTTCGGCTTCTCTATTTTTGCAAGCTCAAGAACCTTTCTTATGTCAGAAGACAGTGCCTCAAGGCTATCTTCGCTGAATTCGGCCATGGGGTTAATCTTCTTTTCGTCATGCTGCGGCCATTCTGCATTTGACACGAATCCTTTTCCAGCCATTGCCCAAAGCTCTTCTGCATAATGAGGCACAAGCGGGCACAGCATTTTTACATATCTTTCTGCAACATAGTCATTCAGCGTAGGAATATCTTGTTCGCTGATGCGCCTTGCTTTTCTGTATATCCTTGGTATGTCATGCAGCACGATGTTCGAATAGTCCCTTAGGTTCATTGCTGCAAGGAATGCGCCGGCCTTTTTCACGTCATTCTCAAATCTTGAGGCGAATGCCGCAAACTTGTTTCCGAGCTTTGCTTTTTTCCTGTTTGTGCATATCTCATTGCACATGTCAAACAATGATGAAATGTGGGTTTTCATTTTTTCAACCTCATCGCTTTCCCAGTTAAGCGTGCTGTCGATGCTTGTTGAATTGCAAAGGAATGCCCTGAATGTGTCAGCGCCGTACCTGTTGTTTATGTCCAGCAGTGTCACAACATTGCCTTTTGACTTGGACATCTTTGTGCCCTCTGAAATTACCATGCCGTGGAATGTTATCTTCTTAGGCCATTTCTCTTTCGGAAGGCATGCTGTATGCGCAAAAATCATGAAGGAAAGGTGGTTTGACAGGTGTGCGGTAAATGTGTGCCTGTGGTCATTCGGGTACCAGTAGCCGAAAGCTTCCCTTAATGCCTTAAGCTGCGCCTCAGGAATGTTCAGCTTCGCGGAAACTTTTTCCAGGCCCCCTTTTTCCAAGTAAACATAATCAAAAAACTCAGGCGTGAGCTGCCCTTCAGTTAATTTGTATTCATTTACCTTGTTTGCGATTGTGTAAAGTGTCATGTAAAGCGTTGAGTCTGACAATGACTCTATCACCCATTCCCTGTCGTATGGCAGCTTTGTCCCAAGCCCTCTCTTTCTTGCACAAGGCCTTTTGTCAAGCCATGCAAACGTGTCCTCAAACTGCTTTCTGAACTTTTCAGGCACAATAGACATTGAATTAAGGCATTCACCCGCCTCTTTTTTCCATCCTTTTGCATTAAAGTCAATGAACCACTGGTTGTCAAGCACTGCGACTATTACCTCCCCCCCATCCCTTGACTTTGCGGGCCTTGACGTCTCATACATTATGTCAGCTTTTTTGTTTTTAATGAGCTCTGCTTTCATGGCATCTTTTGCTTCAATTACTTTCATTCCTGCGAACCTGCCGCATGTGTCTATCATAACGCCTGTATGGAACCCTATCTTGTATATTTCCTGCGTTGCTTCCTGCAGCTTCTCATGCTGGCTCAGGGAATTGATGCCCATTTTTTTGCAGATCTCAACAGCCGGGAACCTGCCGTAGTCTTTTGACTCAATAATCGGGATAAGCTGTATTGATTTTACCTTGCTGTAATCAAGCCCGTATTTCATGCACATTGCTTCTGATTCCTGCAGCTCTTTCAGGGAAATCCAGTCAAAAGGCGCATCGCTTGGCACTGAAGTGACAAGCCCCGTCCCTATGCCCGGTTCGCAGTGCGTTGAAGGCAGTATTGGTATTTCCCTATCTATGAAAGGGGCAGTGCAGCTTTTTCCAAGAAGGTCTTTTCCGCGCAGTTTTCCTGTTACCTCCACTTTCTTGTCCTGGTACTTCAGCTTTTCAGCGCATTCAGCGCTTATAATCCATTTTTCTCCGTTGACTTTTGCGGTTGCATACTCAACATCAGGGTTTGCCCACATGTTTGTCTGGCCGTACATTGTTTCAGGCCTTAATGTTGCTGCTATTATGAATGAGTCGCCGTATTTGAATTTGATGAGCGTGAATTCCTGCTTGTCCACGGGGTTTGTGTCGCCTTCAATTATGTCATCTTCTCCGACTGCATTGCCCAGCGACTTGCTGTAAAGCACAGGATACTTTCCCTGTATAAGGTAATTCTTTTCCTTGTACTTGCCAAATTGCCATTCAACCATTTTCTGGTGTATTGTGTCGCCTGATGTAAAGCTTCTTCTCCAGTCAACTCCAAGCCCAAGCGTTGAGAATTCGTCAACCATCTTTGGTATGAAAAATCCAACTATTTTCCACGGGTCTTCAAATGATTTTACAACCGCCTCTGCTTCTTTCTCGCTCTTCACGTAATTCCGCACATAGCCCTTGTAAAGCTCGATCTTGTCCTTGTCGTTGTTTTTAATCGCGAGGCTTATGCCCAGGACCGGCGTGCCTGAAATATGAAATGCTATAGGGTAAAGGACATTCTTTCCTGCCATTCTCAGGTATCTTGAATAAACATCAGCTTCAGTGACAACCCTTGCATGCCCGATGTGCAATGAGCCTGAAATGTAGGGGTAAGGCACTGTAATGAAGAATTTCTCTTTCTTTCTGTCTATTTCAGCCTCAAATAGTTTGCTTTCCTTCCATTTCTTCTGCCACTTGTCCTGTATTGCCTTGAAGTCGGGCATGTAGGGATAAAAGCAGGAGGCATTATATAAAGGTTTTTATGACCGCCATCGTCAAAGAGGGAGCGGCCCAGCTGAATTATTTAAACATTATGCCATCCGGACACAATCCGGTCTGCTGACTGCAGCAGCACAAGCTCGGGGCACTTCTGCTTAATCATGGGCTCGTTTATTTCGTAATTCTTGTCATAGCCGCCCATATGCCACCTTATCAGCAAAGCTTCCTTCTCAGTCGGCTCAATATACCTTCCGGCTATCCATAATGATTTCTCGCCGTGCCCGATTGGGAATTCGTCATCAAAGTAATAGGGCCTGGCGCCCGACTGCCCCTTTCCCCTGCCTTTCTTTATTTCATTCTTCCGGTATATGCCTATCTTGCAGAAGTCATGGCATATTCCTGCGATTATCCTGCTTTCTGAAGCCAGGCCGGAGCCGTGTCTTGCAAGCAGTTCGTCAAACTCATGATAAACCAGATAGCTGTGCGCAGCAAGCCCCCCCTCATAATTGCCGTGGAACTTCGTAGATGCAGGCGCCCTGTAAAAGTCAGAGCTTTCCATGTACTTAAGCATCTTGTCCATTCCTTTCCGCTTTATGCCTGCCATTGCGCCTATTATCTCCTGCCTGACTGATTCAATTGTCGCTTCTGAAAGGCAGCCTTTCTTCCCCTCTTCCAATAATACTTTCATGTCCAGTGTCATATCAGCCCCTCCTGCGCTTTGTACAGATATTCAACATCGTTTACCGTGCTTGCCTGCACTGCTGCTTTGTCTTCCCTTATTTCGTTCAGCCACGCTATTCTCAATGAATAGGATTTTCCGCTGTCCAGCCCGCAGCTGTACCTGTTCTTTCCATAATGTATGTTCATTGCTTTTACTTCAACAACAACTGAAGAATTTGGCTCGATATAGAACTGCGGCAAATCTTCATCTCCTGCGCATGGAGACAGCACGACAGAAGACGGCTTTTCAGCAACATATTTGCCTTTCAAAAGCTCTTCAAGCTGCCTGTTCATGCCTTTTCTTTTTGCATTGACTTTTGTCAGCGTTTCAAAGCATTTGCGCGCCGGGTTATAGGTGCCGCAGAGCAGCTGGCTTATCACGCCATTGCTCATATAAACGCCAAGAACCACAACATCTATCGGCTCAAACTTTTTGATTTTCAGCCATTCGCCGCTTTCATCCCCGGGAATATATAGCGAAGACGGGTTCTTGCAAACAAGGCCCTCATTCTTCCCGCCCACCAGCCTGTTGAATAATGCCTCGAGCCCTTCTGCTGAGCTTATTCTCCACTGCCGGCCCGGCTTTATCCTTTTTTCATTAATCCTTTCTGTGTATCTCCTTCTTTCTGTTAATGGCATATCAAGAAGCCATGCACCTGCAAAATTGATTGCGTCAAAAACCCTTATCTCTAGTTTCCTGCTCAGGTCTGCCTTTTTCCTGTATGCTTCCATGCCCTGCTCTTTTGAGCGGAACCTGTTCTTTACAACCCTGAATCCGGAATGCCCTATGCCTCCGTTTAGTTCGCAGTCAAGAACGCAGTCAGGCAGGCTTTGTATTGATGCTGAAAGCTCCGGATATATGCCGAGCGGCGCTTCATTCAGGCTTCTTGTAAATGCTTTTACTATGCTGCCCTTTTTGTGCAGCTGAATCCTGTATCCGTCATATTTTAATTCAGCGCATGTCACGCCGCTGTGGAGGGCTATTACATCCCTGTATACATCATCGCCTGCTGCATACACTGCAAGCATCGGCTCGATTGGTTTTAGTATTTCCATTTTATTCCTCCTGCTTGAACCTTGTTATGATTGAAGCATATGTCTAACTATATCAATAAATGGGGTGATGTATATTACCACAAAATATATAAGCCAGGCGGGCTTTTTTCCTGTTATGTACGAAGAGCTTACTGCGGCGGGCCTGACACTTTCAGAGGCAAGGATATATTCTGTGCTTGTGGAGCTTGGAAAAGCCCAGGCCGGCATGATATCAAGGAAGACAGGCATACACAGGAGAAATGTTTATGACGCGCTTGAAAGGCTGATTGAGAAGGGGCTTGCAAGCTTCATCCGCGAGAACAACAAGCGGTATTACATGGCTTCTGAGCCGAAAAAGATAATTGAGGCGATTGACGCGAAGAAAGAGGCTTTGATGGGCATAATGCCAATGCTTGACGCGAAGTTCAACGCAGTAAAGCAAAAGCAGGAAACCCAGTTTTACAGGGGAGTTGAAGGCATAAAAAGCATATTTGAGGACCAGCTTCTTTCAAAGAAGGAGATACTTGCAATAAGCCCGGCGTACCAGGCGAAAACAGCTTTGCCTTACTACATGAAGCACTACACAAATGCAAGGATTAAGCGCAGGATAAAGCTCAGGCTAATTTATACAGGCGGAATACACGGGAAGCAAACCCCACTAGCGGAAACAAGGCACCTGCCAAAGCATTACGAGTCCCCTGTTTCGCTGGATATTTACGGTGAAAAAGCGGCAATCCTTGTATGGGGCGCCGAGCCTGCCGCAATCCTTATTTCAAACAGGGATGTTGCAAAAGCTTTCAGGAACTATTTCGAATTAATGTGGAAGATTGCAAAGAAATAAAATCCTTTAAAAATTTATTCCCCGAGGTCCTTAACCCAGTCATGGTGCACTATGTGCCTTTTCTGCAGAGACTGCTTTCCGCAATTCGGGCAAGTGTCGTTAAGCGGGAATGACTTGTTCCTTGAAAACGAGTACTTGCAGTTGCCGCATACATAGCCCACCTTGTCGCTGACTATGTTTTTTATTCCCATGTCTGCAGCAAGCCTTTCCCTGACGGGAACCGGCTTTTCAACAGGCCTTATTTCCTTTTTTTCCTGCATTCCCATGAGGGAGCTTTTGACTTTTGAGCCCTTCTCAAGCTTTGCAGCCTTTGAAGCATAGCATTCCGGGCAAATGAGGTTTTTCCTGATTTCAGGGTCATACTTCATGTTGTCCATCGAGCCTTTTTTTCCGCAGCTTCTGCAGCTGATTTTAACGTCTACCATTGCTGTATAGAAATAGAAGCTGATTTATAAGCGTTTTGGGCTTAATACTGATGGGGCACAAATATGACTCCGTCAAAGCATTGCTCCATATTGGCATTCTCGCCGCAGCCTTCAATAGGAGCAGGCAGTGCACCCATCTCTTCTCCGTCAAAATCATATGCACCATATGCTTGCCTGTAAGGATTGAGCCCTGACGACACGCTCCATATGGGGCTGTCAAAAAGCAGCGAGAACGAACTTGTTTCCTGCTCAAGCATGAAGCCGAGGGTTTCAACAAGAATCCTTCCGTCATCATAAGGGTTTTCTGCTATGTGCCATGAGCCTATCAGGACTGCGGCTTTCTTCCCATTGGCAATAAAATTATCCCTCATGAAATCAAACATTGTAATATCCCTTGCCATGTCTATTAAGACTTTGCTTTCCTCTGCATCAATGCACCATATTTTCATATTATTTTCCCTTGCCGATTTTAGGATTGTGCCTTTTTCGCCGTTGTAAACCCAGGTTATAAAATTCAGGCGTTCAGCAGGAATCTCGCCTGTTGCAAGATACTCGTCCATTACAGGCTGGTATGTTCTTGGGATCTCCATTGCAATATCTTCAATGCCATGCTGCTTGAAGTAAGGCATTAGCCCTGCAAAGAATAGGTCATCTGTTTTTACGTCGTGATTCTCTCCGAAAATTACAAACTGGCTATTCTCAACCTTGGCCATGACATAGGAAACTGCTTGGCTGCCATAATTAAGTGCAGGCGCAACATACTCTTCATGTTCTGGAATATAGCTTCTATGCATGTATGCGCAGCCAATTCCTGCTAACAATGCAAGGCCTGCGAGCGTTCTTATCATAAGGTGCGTGATGCTATAGAAGTATATATTCCTTTCTACAAGCCGAACTCAACCTTTCTCTTGTACTTTACTGCTGAAGGCGCGGCTCCGCCGTGCCACGTCATTCTTGGGCGCACTCTCATCGGGTAGAACCGTTCAGAATTATCGTCAAGTATTAATGCGGCGCCCTTCACTCTCGGAAGCTCGTCCAGCAGGCGAGGCAATCCTTTTGCAAGATAGCTCTGGCTCATTGAAGCCAATGCATCAACATCAGGCTTTGCAGTAAGCCTGTGCGCTATGATTATGTCAGACTGGCTCATTACATCAGAATGAATCTTTCCCGGCTGCTGCGTTGCAAGTATCAGGCATACACCGGGCTGCCTTCCTTCCCTCATGACTGTAACCAAAGCGTTTGTCGCGGCTGTCTTCCCGTCTTTAGGCAGGAACTCGTGCGCTTCATCCACAACAAGCCACACAAGAGGCAGGGGCTCTTTCTTTCCCAGCTCTTCAGAAGCCTGAAAATAGCTGTAGCCTATCTTAATTGCCTCGAGCTCTTCTGCTTTTCTTGCCAGCATTCTTTGCGTGAAAACCCTCATTCCAACAAGGCCTATGACCAGCGCCTTTACGCCCCATCCGCCGGGAGTTGCAACATACGGCGACAGGTCCATTATAGTCACCTGCCCGGGCTTTACAAGATCCATAAGGTCCATTCCGTTTTCATCAAACAAGCCCCACCTTTCAGCAGCCCTGAACCTGTTCACTGCATCATTCTTTATGTCAGAATTAAATGTGCTGTCCTGCTCTATCCTTTCTACTATGTCCTTTATGCTGTATCCTGTTACGCCATCATCGAGTATATCCCCCAATATCTTTTCAATGACAACTGCAACAGAATTGTTCGTGTCAAGCTCAAAGCTCAGTATCCAGTCCTGCGCAGTAAGGTCAGACGGCTTTATTGAGAACGGCTCATCAGTCGGAATCCCATCATCCTTGTATTTCTGGAAAAAGCCGGCAGGCGTGTATATTTTCACATCCATCCCCCTGCCTGCAATGCCCCACAGCTCAAGCAGGTCCTCGTCCTTCTGGTTCTGGTACTTCATTGTCCAGTAAACGCCCATGGTGTCCATCATAATCATTGAGAGGTTTCTTCTTACATCATCAGGCAAATCCATAATGCCTTCTGCAATCGCACCCATCGTATATGAGTTGTGTACAATTATATCATTTGCGACAAAATTATGGAATTCAGGCACACATATGTCGTAGACTTTAAACTTGCCTTCCATTACTTCGAGGCTTGCAATCTCATCCCAGAATATGTCTGATGTTGCAAGGAGCTTTATCTGCTCTGCATTGTCATACTCTGCTATCTGCAGCAATTTCTGCCTTGAAGGCGCATAGCTTATGCTGCTTCTCAATGCTTTTCCCGAGCTGTATCCCATTTGGGTTCCTACTTCTGCCCAATTCTTAGGCCTGTATATATCCCATATTTCTTTCGGTATTGTGTCAACATTGGGGTTTCTTGTTATTTTAACTGATTCTTTCAGCGCATACTCTTGTTTTATTTCTTTTTCCCCGAAAAATCCTATTTCTTCAATAAATCTTACAACATTTGCACCATCGAGCGTAAGCTCGAATGTGTTAAACAGCTTTCCATTGCATTTTGTTTTCTTGTTCCTCAGCTTTGAAAGAATGCCAAACCTTAACAAAAGGCTCTGCACCTGCCTGATAAGCTTTTCAGAGCTTGATGCATAAGATACTTCCCATGAGCTTTCCTTCTTAAGCCTGTAAATGCTTCCGTCGCAGCTGAAAAGGCGGTTAAGGAACACCTTAAGGGGCTCTTTCTTTGCCTTGAATACAATTTCAGGGATAACTTTTTGCGCAGAAAGCAGGTTATGCATGCCTGTTTTTTCAGAAAATTCCCTTATGCTCTTTTTCTTATGCTCTATGCTTGTTCCCTTGCCAAACCTTCCGAGTGAATCCCTGTTTATGCTATAGCCTATCACCTGATGATTTTGCTCTTTTGACCGTACTCTGTAGCATCCCTTATTATCTTCAACAAGCTCCATATTTTCATCAAATCTGTTTAGGGCTTCTTTAAAATCCGAAATAAGCTTTTCATCAGTATTGCTGAACAATACAACCCTCCCTTTTGTATGTCCTTCTGCTATTAAATAAGCCATCAGCTTTGCTTCATGCTCCGGAAGCTCTTCTTTGCCAAATGAAGGAATATTCCTTGGAACAGCAATCCTATCGCCCAATGTAAGCTGGTTTGCGGGAATCCATCCTTCTATTGTTAATAGGGGATGCTCGGGCGTAAGCTTTATTTCCCTGCCGCTTCTCATCCTCATTTTAACTATCTTTTCAACTTCCCTTTCAAAGAAATCCTCTTTTGCCATCGCATCTATCTTCAGCCCGTCATTCAACCCGAATATTTTAGCGGAATTATCTTTCAATTCCTGTATTGGCATCTGCGAGCCATCGTCCAATTGGATTAGTGTATCTTCTGTAAGGCATTTCCCGCTTCCTCTTTTGCCCACAATATAAATAACGTGGCCCCTTGCAATGTCCATGTAAAGCGGGTTTGACAAGGAAGTTGTCCTGCCCATTTTGACATATGTCTTTCCAATAAGAACAACACCCTGCTTGCCTAAAAGCTTCGTATCCTCTTCATCCCTGCCTATGATTATGTCAAAGGTCACGTTATATTAAGGGTATTTGAGGGATATAAGCTTTTCGAGCGGAGTGAAGAAATGCTGAAAACCCACATGGGGTTTTGGCACAAGAAACGCAAAGCGTTTCTATGAGTTTCAAACGTAGTGAGAAAGCTTTATTGTGGGATAAATAAGCCTGCTGCAAATAAGAAAGCCGGCCTCCGGCATATTTTCATTATTTATCCTTGCTTATGCCCAAAAGAATTTAAGCTAAACATACTTAATCCTAATATGCCTGCCTTGCTGATTGGATTTGACCCTCCGGGAGAGGTATGTAAGGAGATTTATAGATTAAAGAGCAGGGTTAAGGAAGCTTGCGGTCAGCAGCAGCAGGTGGATGAGCCGCCTCACTGCACTTTTGTCGTGAATAATTTTAGTGATATTAAAGCAGTTGATGATATTTTAAAATCTGTATGCCTTGGATTTTCACCGTTGGATATAAGCATGAAAAATATAACCTATTTTCCGCCTGAAAAAAACAAGGCGTGGATGGTTCATGCTGCAATTGAAAGGAACATAAGGTTGCAGGAGCTGCAAAAAGAGGTAATTGACAAAACGTCTGCTTTCAGGCAAGGCTGTTTGCTCTGTGATTATTTGCAAAGGAACATACCTGATTATCAGTATAGCGAAGAAGAAAAGAAGGACATACAGCAATATGGCTATCCTTATGTTGGCGCAAACTGGCAGGCACACATAAGCGTTGCAATTCTTGATGAAAAAGCGTTTAAAAAGATTGGTGACGAGCTTATAGGCACTGCTTTTCAGCATAAGTTCAAATTGAAAGAGATTACATTGTTTATTTATACGGATAAATGGGTGCCATATAAAACTTACAAGCTATGCAAATAATTCTCGCGGAGCGGGGCTTCTCTTTCCATTTTAATGCGCTATATTTATAAACAGCCATAATAGTGAAACACCGCATGATTACCGTCAAAGACAAGCCTAACACCGAAGCTGAAGTAAAGCACATACTCAATCCGCTGGTTGAGAAGTGGTTCTTCAGCAGATTTCAGGAGTTCAGCCTCCCGCAGCTATATGGTGTTATGGAAGTTCATTCAAGGAGCAATATACTGATTTCAGCGCCAACGGGAAGTACAAAAACACTTACAGCATTCCTTTCTATCCTAAATGAGCTTGTGGACTCTGCCCAAAAAGGCATTCTTGAGGACAAGGTGTACTGCATTTACATAAGCCCGTTAAGGGCATTGTCAAGAGACATCCAGAGGAACCTTCTTGAGCCATTGGCAGAGATTGAGAAGATTGCAGGAAAAGAATTGGGCATAAGGGTTGGAGTGAGGACTTCTGACACAACGCAGGCTGAAAAGGCAAAGATGCTGAAAAAGCCGCCGCATATTTTGATTAGTACCCCTGAAAGTTTGGCGATACTTCTCTCGACAATTAAATTCAAGGAATGCATGAGAAACATTGACTGGTGTATCCTGGACGAGATCCACGCATTGGCCGACAACAAAAGGGGAGTCCATCTTTCATTGTCAATGGAAAGGCTGAACCTGCTTGCTCCGGCAATGGCGAGGGTTGGGTTGTCAGCGACCATCGCGCCGCTTGAAGAAATTGCAAAATACCTTGTTGGAATAGGGAGGGACTGCAAGATAGTTGATGTGCAGTTTGTAAAGAAGCTGGACCTGGCTGTTTTGTCTCCTGTCAATGATTTGATCAATACTGATTACACAACTTTGGGCAGGAACCTTTATGCCCTGATTGATTCGCTGATACAGTCGCATAAGACAACATTAATCTTTACAAACACAAGAAGCGGCACAGAAAGAGTGGTTCACCATCTGAAAACACATTTCCCAAAGAACTATTACGAAATACATGAAGGCCCGCCGCAGACAGTGGCAAGCCTGATTGGCGCGCACCACGGCTCTTTGTCAAGGGAGCACCGCTTTATGATAGAGGATGCATTAAGGGCTGGCAAGTTAAGGGCTGTTGTTTCTTCAACCTCTTTGGAGCTTGGCATTGACATCGGATACATTGATTTGGTTATCTGCCTCGGAAGCCCGAAGTCAGTTGCAAGGTTTTTGCAGAGGGCGGGAAGAGCAGGCCACAGGATGCATGAGATTGTAAAAGGAAAGCTGATTGTGATGGACAGGGATGACCTGGTTGAATGCTCTGTTTTGCTGAAGCATGCTATTGAAAAGAAAATAGACAGGGTTGAAATACCAAAGAACTGCGCTGATGTCCTTGCCCAGCAGATAGTGGGAATTGCGCTTGGGCAGGTTTGGAATGTAAAAGAGATGTTTGAGATGATAAAGAGAAGCTACTGCTATGAAACCCTTTCATGGCATGATTATGACGAAATCCTCTCATACCTTGCAGGCGAGTATGCTGCGCTGGAAGACAGGCATGTTTATGCAAAGATATGGTATGACCGGGAGGCGGGAAACATCGGAAGAAAGGGGAGAGGCACGAGGGTAATTTACATGACAAATATCGGCACCATCCCTGATGAATCCGGCGTTACTGTCAAGATAGGCAATGCAAAGATAGGGTCGATAGATGAGGGGTTTTTGGAGAAGCTGAAGCCCGGGGATAGGTTTGTTTTGGGCGGCGAGGTCTACCAGTTCAAGTTTGCGCGCGGGACAGTTGCGCAGGTAGGCTCTGCTTCAGGCCAGAAGCCGACAATCCCTTCCTGGTACTCTGAATCTCTGCCTTTATCATTCGACCTTGCAATGGGGATACAGCGTTTCAGGAAAAATGCCAGCGACATGATGTCAAGAGGGGATCCAAAGAGGGAAATTATTGATTTTATATCCAAGAACCTTTATGTGCAGGATGAAACAGCGCTTGCGATATATAATTACCTTTCAGAGCAGCACAATTATATAGGAATACCCCATGAAACAGAGATTATTCTTGAGCATTACAAGGAAAACAACAACAGGTTTGAGGTTTTCCATACATTATACGGGAGAAGGGTTAATGACGTTTTGTCAAGGGTTGTTGCATATGCAGTGCACAGGCTTTACCATATAGATGTTGACATAGGGATAAGCGACAATGGGTTTGTGTTGTCATCTTCAAAGAATTTTGATGCGATGGCCGCGTTTAGATTATTGAAAGCCAATGAAATAAGGAAGGTCGCAAAATACGCAATTGAAACCAGCGAGGCATTAAGGAGGAAGTTCAGGCACTGCGCCGCCCGCGGCCTGATGATACTGCGCGAGTACAAAGGGCACCGCCGTTTGGTTGGAAGGCAGCAGACTGCTTCAATGGTTCTTCTTGCGGCTGTGCGCAGGATTTCAGATGACTTCGTGATGCTGAAAGAGGCAAGGCGTGAAGTGCTGGAAGACCAGATGGACATTGATAATACAGAAAAGATAATCACTGCTATTGAGGAGAAGAAAATAAAGATAAAGGAAGTAAGGACCGACATCCCTTCACCGTTTGCATTCAACCTGATTGCGCAAGGCTATTCAGACATCATGAAGATGGAAGACAAGGCAGAGTTCCTGAAGAGAATGCACCAGATGGTTCTTGCGAAGGTTGCTTTAAAAGAAGGGAAGAAGAAGAAATCTCTTTCGGAAAATCCGTAAAAATTTCAACAAATCCGGACGTATTCGGAAAACCGAGTTTTCCGGATATCCGAAAATCCTGCGGGATTTTCGAACAAGGTATTAAATATAAGTTCTGTATGGCTATCTTCCATGCAAAAGAGGTATTTTCACTTCGTTCAAGACCTTGCTTCGCCACATCTCGCAAGGTATTATCTGGATACGTGCATATGGAAAGACTATTATGAGAACAGGTCTGACAGATTAAGGCCTATTGGCGAATGGGCGCTTGCTTTCATAAATAAAGCGGTAGAAGAAGGCAGCAGACTACTTTATTCAGATGCAGTAATAAGGGAATTGAACAGGTATTATACTATGGATAAAACTGATGCTATTCTTTCTATAGTTAGAAATGAAGACTGCCTTGAAAAGGTTTCTATTAGCCGGGGGCAAGCGCAGGAGGCGAGAGAATTATCAAGAAAACATAATGTACCCTTTGGTGATGCATTGCACGCCGTGCTTGCAAGGGATAACAATGCAATAATTGTAACGAGAGACCGGCATTTTGATGAACTAAGGGATATTGCAGAAGCAAGAAAGCCGGAAGAATTAATCTAAACCAAACTCCTTAAGAATTTCATTGCCCACTTCTTCTCTCGCTTTCCTGTCGTCTTCATCTGTTGTCTTTACTTTTGATTTTCCAAAATGTTTTTTCAGCTCTCTGAATATCCTATCCTTTCTTTCCTGCTTTATCTTGTCCCTGACAGCTGCCCTTATGAAGTCTGTCCTTGTGCCATAATCTGGGCTTACAAGGCTATCTATTTCCTTAGCCATGTCTTCTGATACCTTTATTGTGATAGACTCCATTGTAAGACTAAGTAAGACTAAGTAATATTTAAGCTTTTCGCTGGTTTTTAATAGTATTTAGCCTTAATTCTTAACATGAAAATAACTCCTCTTGCGGCAGACTCTTTCGGCACAAGAAGCATGGCATGCTTTGTTGAGACAAAGGACGTGAACATCTTGATAGACCCTTCTGTCTCTTTGGCGCCTATCCGCTATAACAAGCCGCCGCATGCAAGGGAAATAAAGCGGATGAACGAGCATTGGGAATCTATTAAGAAACATGCAAAGAAAGCAGATATTCTGGTTATAACGCATTACCACTATGACCACCATAATCCTGAATATCCTGAGATGTACAAAGGAAAGATTGTTCTTGTAAAGCATCCTACAGAGAATATCAATAAAAGCCAGAAGCACAGGGCTGCTTACTTTTTAGAGAAGATTAAGGGATTGCCGAAGCAGCTTGAATTTAGTGACGGAAAGGAGTTTAAGTTCGGAAAGACGAAGATTGCGTTTTCAAAAGAGACATTTCACGGCACTAATAACCTACTCGGGTATGTGACTGAGGTGCTTGTTGATGACAGCAAGGAAAGGTTTGTGCATACTTCGGATATTGAAGGACCTGCAGTGCAAAAGCAGGTTGATTTCATATTGAAGGCAAATCCTCAAACATTGTACTTAGATGGACCATTGAGTTACATGCTCGGCTTCAGGTATTCGCAGGCAGACCTGAATAAATCCATCAATAACCTGATTAAGATATTCTCCAAGACAAAAATCAAGACATTGATTGTTGACCATCATTTCTTGAGAGACATAAGATGGAAAGAAAGGTTTGAGAAAGTCTTCAAGGCAGCTGAGAAGAAGAAAGTCAAGGTAATGACTGCAGCTGAATACGCAGGAAAGCCCATTGAAATGCTCGAGGCGCACAGGAATGCCCTGTGGAGAGAGCATCCGAACGAGAAGGCAAGGATGAGCAAGGTGCTGGAAGAGTGAGGTATGGCTGTTTCTATTAAATCTCAGATTAAAAAGCTTGCAAAAGAGTTTGATTTGAAATACAATCCTTCATGGTTTAGATTCATTTGGGTATCAAGCAGGGAAAATATTTTGATAGAATTCATTACAGGATGCCCGGACCCGATTTATGCAAATTACGGCAAAAAGCCTGCAGAAAGAATAAGGAATATGCCTCGCTTTATTGCCTCAATAGAATTTAAGAAATGCCTTAAAAGATATGGCGGGCAGATTGTTTCAAAAGAAGGTTTTGATAAAAGAACAATAGGCAAGATACAGGAGAGGGCAACAAGGAAAGAACTGCTTGGGGTTTATTCCCGTGCAAGGCTTGGAAAATACAAGCGGGTTGCATTGCTCACAAAGGCAAAAAACAAAAAGCAGCTTTACTTTCTCTTAAAAGACATATTAAGGCATGAATGGATACATATCCTTCTTTCAAGAAATAATATTAGCTTTCAATCGCTTAATAAAAAGCACTGGGCTTATGACGAGGGGCTTGTGGAGTTTATGGCCTCCTTTTTGGATAAGGATTTGGATAATCTTGAAAAGCACATGGCAAATGAAAAATATCCGATGGAAAGAAAGTATTGGGAATATGCAATAAAATTCCGAAAAATGTTAAAAGGCAAGATAATGCCAAAAGATAGAAAGAGGACCATATCCCGATTTAAGGCAACCAGTATAACTGGATAAACTAATTCTTGCTGACAGTTTTCCACAATAAATTAAAATGGCCCATATACGTATCGGCAATCTGCCTGCTTTCTATTGAAACAATTGTAATCGGCTCTTCATACAGGATGACTGCAACTTTGTTGCCGTAGATTATTGTGGGGCTGGGGAAATTATATTCCTCAGGCAGATGCTTTAATGAATTGTACTTCCAATTGGATTTTTTAGCTTTTGCAGTTAATATCTTTGCATAAATGCCTTTCTTTTCCCTTGCTTCTGCCCAATGTTTTGTATATATGGGAAGAACATCCGAAAACTTTACTTCGCCGCCAATCACCATGAAATCCATGCCGTCTGCAAGAATGTCCTGCATTACTGCCTTAAGCCCTTCTTTTCCTGAATATATCTGGGCAATGTCTTTCTTTTTTTCTAATAGCCTTATTTGTTCCAGCTCTTTTACGCTTTTTTTGATTTCTTCTTCTTCGGTTTCCAGTTTTTTCTTCTTTTCCTCAAATATCTCGATAATCCTGCCCGGCGTCGCAGCATTGTAATATTTTTTCTTATTCTTGATTATATAACCGGCAAGCCCTTTTTCCATAAGCCTGTTCAGCACGTCATAAGCAGTTGCCCTGTGAATCTGCGCGCTTTTGATAACATCTGCAGCTAAACTGCTTCCCATCCTTAGAAGCGCCTTGTACACATTAAGCTCTGTTTCTGTAAGCCCTATTGCCGATGCTTTCATGCATTAAATAAGCCTGCCTTAATTTATAAATGTTGTCATGCTATATGACTACAAATATTAATAATGACTAAAGAGACATTACTTATTGGGGGTAAAATGAAAAAAATACTTGTATTGGACGACCATGAAAAGTGGCATATTCTTGCAGAGAGGGATATAGCCTATATTGCAGATTGCAGCATTGACCATGCATACAGCCTTAATCAGGCAATGGATTTACTGAAAACAGGCAGCTATAGCCTTATTGTGTCAGATATTAATCTTAACATGGGCAGTTCTGGCTCTCAGGAGGGGCTATATTTTATAAAATACATCAGGGAAAGCGGCAGCAAAACCCCCATTATATGCGTAAGCTCAGGCAAATGCCTTGAATCTATTGTATTGCAGGCAGGCGCTGACAAATTCGTTGCCAAATCAGAATTTTATCCTGAATTCATAAAAGCTGTTGAGGGGTATTTAAAATGAAATGGTTCGATGATTTATTCAGCGCATTAAGGCAGTCTTACACAATGGAAGACAGGAAGAGCTTTCCGTTTGAAATAAGGGATTTGCCTCTGGCATACAAGAAGCTGTGGCTGGAAAAGGTTATGGCTGCCATAGTGCCGGTAAAAGATGTTAAGGCATTGGCTGAAAGCTTTAATTCAGTCAATGAAATAAGGGTTCCATTTGTGGAACTGTTAAAAATAGCAAGGCAGGAAAAGCATCCTCAAGTTAATTTGCTCTGCGACTTTTTTTATAAGCTGGCTAAATCCAAAGTTAAGAACTGCCCGTTCAGCTCGGACGGCAAAAACATCAAATATGATAGTGTTGGGCTTAAAAAAATACTGGCAGAAACTCCTTTTGTTAAAGCTATTGAGCCTAAGAAATTCGGGCAATTATCCGCTTATCTGCACATGCTTGCATGGAACCTGCATACAGACTCATTTTCGGGAATATATTATCATGGACCTTATAAACTTGAAAAGGGCATATTGATAATCAGGGAATTTTTTGATTTGGACTGCAGGGAAATCTGGCCGGAATCTGAGATTCCTTTTAAAACAATAACTCTATTGGCAATTTACAACCCGATGAATATCAAAATGAAGTTTTATACAGAAATGATAAATGACAAGAACTTTAATGAAGAGCTTATTGAATATGCAGTAATAGTTGATAATAAACCCTTGGCTGAAATAGACCTTCTTTTGAAAGATGTGAAAGAAATTGCGAACAAGCAAAAATCAAGGTTGCATACCCTGGAAGGCGTGGATATGAAAAAGAAATTTATTGAGATTCAGGGCTTCCGCTTAAGGCATTTGTTTGATGCAGCTGGCATGGATTGGAAGCCCGAAAGTGATATGTTGTACGCTCTGGCTATAACTGAGCATGTAAGAAAGTGGGATTTATCCGGAATGTCAAGGGATGAGGCATTTGCAAAGTTTGAGTCATTTCTTGACCCGAGAAAATAACTATCTCTCTTCTTTGGGCATATATCTCTTATTCGCCTTAATATAATTCTTTATCACCCACACTACAAATATGCTGTCTGCTTTCTTTACTTGCGCCCTTTGCAGCGCATTATAATAACTGTCCCTTCCAACATAGGGTATGTCCAGCATAGGATATCCTTTCTTATGCAAAACAAAGTTCATTAAAATTCTTGAAATTCTGCCGTTGCCGTCCCCAAACGGATGTATTGTAACAAACTTAAGATGCACTAAAGCTGCAAGCTCAACAGGATGCATTTTAGGTTTGTTTTTTTCATACCAACTGAAAAATTCTTTTAGTAAAGGATAGACTTCAGCAGAAAAAGGCGGCATGAATTTGCTTCCTGAGATGGCTACCTGATGTTTCCTTATTATTCCGGCAATATCTGCCTTTGTCTCTTTGAGCAATATTCTGTGCCATTCCTGTACAAGTTGCAATGAAATGTCTTTTTTGCATTTCAGCATCTCATAAAACAGCTTTTTGTGGCTTTCTGCCTCTTTCACGTCCCTTAGGGGCTTTGATTTTGGCGTTATGCCCCTCTCAAGCAGGTTTGCAGTTTCCCTCAAAGTCAGGGTTGAGCCTTCTATTCTCTGTGTATCATAAGTGAATTTTGTTGCAAATGTCTCTGTTTCCTTTTCAAGAGCGCTCTTCGGAGTATTGGCTTTTTCTTTTGAATATCCTACCTTTATTGCATCTAATGTTTTAAAGAATTTTTCCTTGTATATGCTGTTAATGAAATCTTTCTTTATTTCTTCAATATTCCCGGGTATTTCCTTGCCAAGGTAAATTTCTTTAGTCTGGACTTTGCCATTTATCCTTGCACTGTGTTCAAGGTAGTAATAATCCTGCCTGCCAATTGACTTCTTCTTGATGTTTGCCATGCTTATAATTTACCCTTACATATTTATAAATCTATCGTTTTTAATTAAAATGTAATGGTAAAGGAATTACCTAAGCCTAATCGCATCCAGATTCCTTGGAGCTGTCGTCTCTACCTTCTGCATCTTGTGGAGAGATGAAGCCAAATCTAAACACTTTGAGCTTTCTCCATGTATAATCAGAATCCTTTTCGGCTTTGGCTCAATGCGGTATATATAGTTAATCAGCTGATTGCGCGATGAATGCCCGCTGAAGCCGGATATGTTATACAGCTCCATCTTCATCTTCAAAACTTCAGACCTTCCTTCGCCAACGCCAAAGCTCATTTCTTTCTCGCCGTTCAGGATCCTTCTTCCAAATGAGCCTTCCCCCTGGTAGCATGTGAGTATCAGGCTGTGCTTCGGGTTTTCAGCTAAAGCTTTAAAATATTCAACAGAGGCGCCGCCTGTCATCATGCCTGAAGTGGCAAGTATAACGCATGGCTCGCCTGATTCTATGACCTGCTGCATCTCTTTCTGGCCCGCAACCTGCTTGAACAGGTCTGACATGAACGGGTTCTGGCCTTCATGGAATATTGATTTGCGAACTTTTGAATTGAAAAAGTCAGGGTATGCTGTGTGTATTGCAGTGACATCCCAGACAAGGCCCTGTATGTACATCGGCATTTTCTTGATAAGGCCTTCCCTCATTGCCCTTTCAAGTATAATCATTATCTCCTGCGACCTTCCGACACCCAATACAGGCATCAGCACTTTTCCGCCGCGTTCTGCAGTCTTGTTGATTATTTCCAGCAGCTCTCTTTCGCTTTCCCTTCTCGGCGGGGGATTGTCATCCTTGCCTCCGTAAGTGCTTTCTATCATGAGCGTTTCAAGCCTTGGGAAGCTTGTGTTTGCGGCTGCCAGCAGGTTTGATGTCTCGTAGTTCAGGTCGCCTGTATACATGAAATTGTGCAGCCCGTTTCCTATGTGCAAATGCACAAGCGAGCTTCCAAGAGTGTGCCCTGCATTATAGAATGTCATTCTTATGTCCGGAGTAATGTCAGTGACTTCCTCGTAGTTCAGGCAGATGCATCTCTTAACCATCTCCTTTACATCGCTGCTTGTATAAAGCGGCTTTTTTACTTCTTTCCAGCCTATGTTGATATAGTCCAAAGCCAGGAGCGCCATTACGTCCCTTGTCGGCTCTGTGCAGTAAATCGGCCCGTCATATCCATACTTGAACAATAGCGGAATCATGCCGCAGTGGTCCAGGTGCGCGTGGCTTACGACAACAGCGTCTATCTCGCCAATCTTGAATTCAGGAGTGTCAAAATATGGGAACATATCGTTTTCCTGGCCTGCAACATCAAGCCCGCAGTCCAGCAGCACCCTTGATTCAGGCGTCTGCACAAGGAAGCATGACCTTCCGACCTGCCTTCCTGCGCCCATGACTGAAATTCTTACCCACTCCTCTTTTCTTCCCCTTGTCCAGCCGCTGTAAACCCGCTTTCCAACCTTGTCAAGGAATTTTTTCCTGAAATCATTGTTTTCGTACAAAACCATCCTTATATTCTCAATGAGCTTTGAGCGGATGCTTGGTGTTCTCCTTATCAGAGGCACCCAGAATGTTTCTTTCTTGATTTCGCGCAGGACCTCGCCTGTCTTGCCTATTGCAACGCCCGGCTTTTCAGTTTCTATTATTGCCTGGCTTCTCTGCGGGTCAAATAGGACATTTGAAACGCTTGCCTCTGCAGGGACGATTTCCCGTATCTTCTTCTCTGCGTCTTCCATGTCAGTTGTTATTGACGGGTCAGGCCTGAGCTCAACCCTTTTCTTGATAAGGTTTACTATGTCTTTTATCGCTGTGCCTGAGTCAAGGAAGAATTCCCTGCTTTTGGTGTATACAATTATGTTGGCTCCTTCAAAGCTACAGCTTGTTATTTCCGCATCCTTTGGCAAGTGTGCCATTACTTCTGCTATTATATCTGCCATTTTATCTCACTGCGTTCGAAATGGCACTTCGGTTCCCTCGCGCCATTCTTCTAATACTCTCCAGATTCCAAATAAAGATAAAAACCCTCAGGCCTTGAATGTAGTGTCAAACTGCCTGCTTATAACGGATTTTATCCCATCCTTTGTGATTGTCATTACGTCAATGCCATTGCCTGTTGCAATATCCCTCTGCATTGCCGCGTTAAGGCATTTGACAGCAAGGTCAACGCCGTCGTTTATGCTCATGTCCTTTTTGTAAAGTGTTTCAAGCACTCCTATTGCGACTGAGCTTCCCGAGCCGTCCGTCCTGTAGTCATCTGCTTTTGATGTGCTTCCGTCAACTCCTATCTCATACAGCCCGAAGCCCGCCTTGTCCATGCCGCCAAGGAGAAACCCGACAATTCCCGGCACCATGCTCGGCCTTCTTATGTTCACATATGCGAGGCTTGCCAGTAGGTTTGCGGCTTCATCAATGCTGGGCTCTTTGCCTTTTCTTATTCTCAGCAGCTTCAGCTGCGCCCTTATTATCCTTGTGAAAAGCTGGGTGTCGCTTACCAGCCCGGCTGTAGTAATTGCCATGTAATCTGTTATTTTTTGTATCTTTTCAGCTTTCTTGTCTGCAACAAAATAGCCTGCGCTTGCCCTTCTGTCTGCCGCAAGCACAATTCCGTCTTTGCAAACTATCCCCACTGTGGTCGTGCCGTGCGCAACCATGTCATTGATTTCTTTTTTCATGTTCTTACCTCTTGTCTGTTATTGTGTGCTAATCACCATCAGAATCCGCTAATATGATATAAGCCCTAAATCCTTTATATAGTTTTCGCTTTTAAAGTTCCCCAGCCCCCGGAATAACATATATAAACACCCTCCCTGTTAATTATTGCTATGGACAGCGTATGGCTTTATTCCATGGCGAGCGTTGCAGCAGTCAGCCTTCTTTCGCTTATAGGTATAATAAGCCTCGGCATTAACATAGGAATACTCAGGAAGACTGTCCTGTTCATGGTAAGCTTTTCAACGGGCGCCCTGTTTGGAGATGCATTCATACATCTGCTGCCTGAGGCGTTTGAAAATTACGGGTTTGGGCTCAATGTGTCTTTTTCACTGCTTTCAGGCGTGCTGCTGTTTTTTGTAATAGAGAAATTCATACACTGGCACCACTGCCATCTTGAGCCTACCATGCACCATCCGCACCCGTTTGCATACATGAACCTGTTTGGGGATTCAGTGCATAATTTCATTGACGGCCTGATAATAGGCTCAAGCTATCTTGTTAGCATCCCTGTCGGGATTGCAACAACTCTTGCCGTGATACTGCACGAAATACCGCAGGAAATCGGCGACTTCGGAGTATTGCTTCACGGCGGGTTTTCTGTTTCAAAAGCGCTTGCAATGAATTTTCTCACCGCACTGACAGCATTCCTGGGCGCTATTCTTGCGCTTGTGATGGGCGGGAGCATGCCTGCAGTTGGAAGCTTTCTGGTGCCGTTTGCAGCAGGCGGGTTCCTGTACATTGCAGGAAGCGACCTCATACCTGAGCTTCACAAGGAAGTAGGGTGGAAAAAGTCAGCAATGCAGCTGCTTATGATTATACTTGGCATAGCTGTGATGTGCACCCTGCTTCTTCTTGAGTAAGGCTTATAAGCTGTATGCAGGTCTAAAAATCCATGGAATTCAGGCTGGAGAAGTGCAAAGACAAGGGCGCATATTCAGCAAAGCCCGTGAAGCCGGTTAAGCTTAACCTTAATGCTGTAAAATCAAAATTTAAGGTAATAGCAGACACCCCTATACTTCTTGTAATCGAAGCAGACGGCTTTGAAATAGTGGCGCATTCTCACGGCGAGCTGATGTTTAAGAATCCGGGAGATATGGACCGGATGCGGAAAGCTGCGGAAGAAATATACAAGGCAGGCATGAGATAGAGTTTGCGAAAGATTTATAGCACAAGACACACTTAGTTCTCTGGTATGGCAAAAGATTATCCTAACTTAAAGATAAGGAATATGAAACATTCTGACATCCCCGCGATGGTGCACATCATCAGCACTGACTTAAGCCCAATTGACGGGAAAAAAGCCCATAAGGACCTAACTGACCAATCCAGGAAGCTTTATGATGACGGGCAGGTGTTTGTGGCGGAGTCTGAGGGAAAACTATTGGGCCTTATTGGATACTGGCGCATGCATTATCACCCGAAAACCGTCTGCTGGATGGACTGGTTCGGTGTTGAGAAAAACCACAGAAGAACGGGGATTGGCTCTGCGCTTTTGCTGTATATGCTGCCGGTTCTCGCGAAAAAAAGGTATAGAATGCTTTGCTGCGAAAAATCAAGCAAAGACATTGCTGCAAAACTATTCTATGAGCGATACGGGTTTAAGGAAGCCGGGAGAATTAAAAAATACTGGGAAGACGGCGGGGATTGGGTTGTGCTTGTGAAGAAGCTTTGAATTCTATTCGGTAATGCTTATCAATATGCTTCCTTATGAAATAATTATCGCTCTCATTCCCAATATATGATAGATTTAAATACTGTATATTCCTAATAGATATAAATGAAAAAACTATTGCTTTTCCTGCTGCTGGCTGCAGTGCTTGTTTCTGGCTGCGGAAGCTCGGGGGACAGGGACTGCGTTAACCAGTGCATGGAACAGGACCATCCTGATTGCGTTGCAGGCGGCTGGAGCATATCAGGCGCGCCTCCCGACTGTGTATGCGAGTATATATGCCCTGAGGGAAGAAATGACAATGCTGTGGCAGAGCCTGCTGAAACAGAACCTGCCTGCACAGAGGAGTGCGATTCAAGCGGATGCCTGGGCCCTGCATATTATGAATGTGTATCAAAGCCGGGCGGATGCAAGGGCAAGTCGGATTTGAAAGTTGCGAAAGGCAGGTGCGGCATTGAATGCCTGTCAAATTCTGACTGCAGCGGGCAGGAATGCGTTGCATACAAATGCAAGGCGCAGGCAGTTTCATTGGACTTAAAAGATCTTCCAGGCCCGTTCTCAGAAGATGCAATCCTTATAGTTGGGGCCAATGCGCCCGGAAGCGATGTGGCTGCCCAGTTGGCAGTATCATCCATGCTCTTATATGAAGGCGGGAAAAAGTTTGAGTCAAAGCTGGACACCCAGGTGTCAGAAGAAGATTATAGCCATAATCTCGTCCTTATCGGAAGCCCGTGCGACAACACCATAATTGAAAAAGTTTTCGGGATAGTGTGCGACGGGTTGGCACTGAATGCAAACCAGGCAATGCTGAAGCTGGCTGACAGCAGGGGAAAGGCTGCTTTGCTCATATCCGGAAAAACGCCAGCTGCGACATTGAAAGCTGCAAACCAGGTTGCAAATTACGGGGATTACGGGCTTTCGGGCAGCGAAATGGTCATTAACGCCGCCTAGGAATATTCCGGAATAGCAATTCTTATAAACCCGGATTGAAAATGGCTTAATATGAAAGGAATACTCCTGCTGTCATCAGGCATTGACAGCCCTGTTGCAGGCTATCTGATGCTGAAGAGAGGCGTTGAAATAGTTGCCCTGCACATGGACAACCAGCCCCTGGTGAACGCGCTGCCCAAAGAAAAGACAATAAAACTTGCAAAAAAGCTTGCTGAACTGTCAGGCAGGGAAATAAAGATATACATAGTAAACCACGGGAGGAACCAGGTTGAAATGATAAGAAACACGGAAAGAAAATACCAGTGCATTCTTTGCAGGAGAATGATGCTGAGGATAGCCGAGAAAATAGCTGAAAAAGAAAACGCCGACTTTATTGTAACAGGCGAAAACCTTGCGCAGGTTGCTTCACAGACACTCAAGAACATGGCAAATGAGGAAAGCGCCGTGCAGATGCCGGTATTAAGGCCGCTGCTGTGCTATGACAAGGTTGACACGATAAAGATAGCGAGGGAGATAGGGACTTATGAAATCTCAATCGAAGCAGGCATGTGCTGCGCGGCAGTGCCCAAGAATCCGGCCACGCAGTCAAAAAAAGAATCTGTCGCAAGGGAAGAGGCAAAGCTTGATGTGGATGCAATGACTGAAAATGCAATAAAGGAAGCTGAAATCATAGCGGTGGGATAAAATGAAAGTTTATATAGAATCAAAAAACAAATGGACTAGGGCAAAGGCGCCGTCTGCTGCTGCATTGCTTAAGAAGCTGAACATAAATCCTGTTACTGTTTTGGTTGTCAAGAACGGTTCGCTTGTTGCGGATGATGAAAAACTTTCTGAAAAAGATGAAGTGAAAATATTATCGGTGGTGTCAGGAGGATAAATGGTATGCAAAAAATGCAAGCAGGAGCCTGTATTTGCCCTGGCATCAGGGGAAAAGCTGTGCAAAAAGTGCTTTAACAGTTATATTGAAAAGAAATTCAGGAAAACAATAAGGAAGTGTGAATTAATAGAAAAAGGCGACAGGATAGCTGTTGCATTGTCAGGCGGAAAAGACTCTTCTGTGCTGCTGAAGCTGATGCATTCCATCTGGGCCCAGAGAAAGGATTTCCAGCTGTTTGCAATACTGATTGACGAGGGCATAAGCGGTTACAGGCCACTGACTACAAAGTTTGCGCAGAACTTATGCAAAAAACTTGGCATAAAACTTTACGTTTATTCATTCAAAAAAGAGTTAGGCTATACTCTTGACCAGATGGTCCGGGAGCTGAAGAAAGGCCCGTGCACAATCTGCGGCACTTTCAGGCGATACCTGCTGAACAAGAAAGCAAGGGAACTGAAAGCAAACAAAATAGCGTTTGGCCATAATGCAGATGACGAAGCGCAGAGCATTGTAATGAACCTGTTCAGGAGCAATAACGATGCAGCGGCAAGGCTTGGCGTAATCAACGGCATAAAAAGGGACCCGCGCTTCATACCAAGGATAAAGCCGCTGTACTTCCTGCTTGAAAAAGAGATTACTGCTTATGCATACCTCAACAATTTGCTTGGGGTGTTTAAGGAATGCCCTTACACTGCCTTGGCATACAGGGGGCAGGTGAGGGACATGCTGAATGATTTTGAATCAAGGCACCCGGGAACAAAAACAGGCGTGCTGTCTGCTTTTCTTGAACTGCTTCCCCTGCTGAAAGACAAGTTCAGGACAGAGGGGGAAATCGCATACTGCAAATACTGCAAAGAACCTACAACAACAGACGAGTGCATGGCATGCAAGCTGCTGGCAGAGCTGAAAAGGAAGAAATAGTATCCATTCCAGAATTAAGACTAATCTATTTAAACTCCCCAAATATTGCCTTTCTGAGAAAAAATGGGGCTAATAGGCAATACACTGTTCTTTCCGGGGTGCCTTCTCAGGCAGAAGCTTCCGGAGCTTGAAAAGAAATATGAAAACGTGCTAAAGCAGCTTGGAATCAGCTATGTGAAGCTTAATGATTTCTCGTGCTGCGGCGCGCCAATGCTTTACGCCGGATATAAGCAGGACTTTGACGAATGGCAGGAAAAGATGACAATCCTGCTGAGGCAGTACAACATAAAACACATAATCACTGCATGCCCTGCATGCGCAAGGATTCTTGCGCAGGAATACAGGATAAAGGCAGAGCATATAACGCAGTCAATAGCTGACAATCTAAGGAAGCTGCCAAAGAGATATGGCGGTGAAACAATCTGCTATCATGACCCTTGCGAACTTGGAAGGAAATCAGGCGTTTATGATGAGCCGAGGCAGATACTGAAAAAACTCGGGTTCAATGTTGTCGAGTTTGAAACAAACAGGGAAAATGCATTGTGCTGCGGCGCAGGCGGGCTGTTAAAGGCAAACTCGCCAAGGGCGGCTGACAGGATTGCCATGCTGAGGCTGAAGCAGGTAAAAGCAAAGAAAATAATCACAACATGCCCGCTATGCTATATTCACTTAAAGAAAAACGCGAAAGACTCGGGCATAGAAGTGCTTGAGCTATCAGAGGTGCTGCAATGAGCATGGCGGAATCGCTGAAAACAATTGTGGGAGAAGTAAATGCGTCTGACTCGGAACTTGACAGGAATGTTTACTCTACAGATGCTTCAAGAAAAAAAGGCAGGTGCGAGGCGGTTGCATGGCCCTCTGACCTGGAGCAGGTGCATAAGCTGGTAATGCTTGCAAGAAGATCTAATACGCCTCTTATGCCAAGGGGTGCGGGGACAGGCAACGGCAACTCCATACCTGAAGGGGACATTGCTGTTGATGTTTCAAAGCTTAACAAGATATTTTCAGTCAGCGGCAGCATTGCGGATGTTGAGGCGGGCGTTGTGCTTGACAATCTTAACAAAGCAGTTTTTCCAATGGCATTCCCTGTTCAGGTTGAGGCAAAGAAGGCAGCCACAATCGGAGGCATGATTGCTGCTAATGTGCTGGGAATAAAGGCAATGCAATACGGAAGGATGGCTGACTGGCTTGAGGAAGTGACAATAATAGACGGAAACGGAATGTGCCTGAACCTGAAAGGTGATGCTCTAAGGCATGTTGCAGGCCTGGAAGGCGCAACAGGAATTATTGTAAGGGCAAAGCTGAAGCTGGCAAAGCGTGAAGACCAAATAAGCACCACGCTGATGAAGTTTAATACATTTACAGCGCTGCAGGAAAAGCTTGACGAGCTTAAGGCAGATGCAGATGTAATAAATATTGAATTCCTGGATGAAGTGTCATCATCCTTAATCGGTTTTGGCGAAAAGAACCACCTGATTGTTGATTATGCAGGGGGAAAGGGCGCACTGAGGGGGGGGGAGGCAATGGATGTATGGCAGGCAAGGGAACAGCTGCCTTTCACGCTTGGCCAGAGAAGGTATATTGCAACAGACGACCTGTTTGTTCCTGCCGGGCAGATGCCGAAGTTCCTTTACCTTTTGAGAAAAGAGAACATACCATGCTACGGCCCGATTGGAATGGGGATTGTTTATCCTGTTTTTAAGGAGGATTATAATCCGGAAAAGCTCCGCTCTTCTTATTCACAGTTTGGGATTAAGTTAGGCGCAAGGTTCGGGTATGGAAAGAGAAAAATACTTGATGAAGAAACAGCAAAGCGGGTTTTGCAGCTGAAAGCGCATTACGACCCGAAGAACGTATTGTCAAGGGGGAAGCTGATATGACAAGGTGCGTTGAATGCGGATTGTGCAGGAACCAGTGCCCTGTATACCTTGCGGTGATGAAAGAAACAGCTTCGCCAAGGGCAAAGGGCATGCTTCTGAACCAGGGCAAAGAGGACAAAATATTTTATTTCTGCACATTGTGCGGCGCGCATGAGCTGAGCTGCCCTTACAAGGCTGATTTGCAGATTCTCAAAGCCAGGGAAAAGCTAGTGAAAAGCGGCGTTGTATTGTCAAGGGCAAAGCAGATGGTGAATAACATTAAGAATCACGGGCACCCTTTTCGAGCCGCGGGTGAATAAAAGTCTGTCCCGCAGTGACAATACTTTTGAAGCGGAAGAAAAACAAGCCTGATTACTGCGGATTAACAACAACTTTTATGCTTTTGTTTACCAGTTTTATGAACTCGTTCACATCCGCCTTAATGTGTTCTGTGGTATTGTAATGCATTGGTATCACAACATCGGGCTTTATTGCGTTTGCGGCTTTTGCAGCCTCTTCTGCATCCATCGTGAATGTGCCTCCTATAGGCAGCATTACAATATCAGCTTTTATTGTTTTCATCTCATCTGTGAAGTCAGTGTCACCGGCATGGTATACCCTTTTGCCGCCCATCTCAATAATATACCCATATCCCTCGCCCTTTGCGTGGTATGGAATCTTGCCCATCCTAAACTTGTTAATATTGTATGCAGGCACTGCTGTTATTTTAATGCCTTCAATGTCTATTGTTTCATTTTCCCTTATGACCCTGAACTTTCCGTCAAGCCCGGATGCGCACGCCGGCGGTATGACAATATCTGTTTTTGCAGCCCTTACCTCTGCAATCCTGGCCCTGTCAAAATGGTCAAAATGCTCATGTGTGACAAGTATTATGTCCGCTTTTTTTGGTTCTGCAGGAAGGACGTAAGGGTCTATGTAAACCCTTTTGGTTCCCTCTACCAAGAATGAGGAATGCCCGAAATGTATTATGTTAAGCCCTTCTATCTCCATGATTTTTCACACCTATTAATCGCAGCCTGATATTATAAACCTTGTTATGGCATTTCCTTTTCTTCCGACTCTATAATTATTTCTGTGACTCCTTTCTTTGGCACTTTTCTCAGGAAGGTCGCGAGTATGCCGAAGAAAACCATCATTATCGCAGCAAGAAGGAACAATGCATTGAAGTTGCCGTCTGACAGGAACATTATGCCTGAAAACAGGAGCGGCGCAAACATGTACCCCACTTCTATCGCTGTCCTGAATATAGGATAAAATCCCGCTTCATTGCTTTTTGGGGTTATCTTGAAAAAGTAAGCTTCATGCAGCGGCTCCACAAGCGCAACCCCGATGCACCCAAACACCATAAGCGCGATAAAAATATACAGCCCCTGCATAAATGCCGCAAAAAACATTACAGCTGCCATTATGAGAAAGCCTGCCGCAAGGAACCTTCTGTACCCGAATTTATCTGCAAGGAAACCGGCTATAAAATCAAGCAAAATGAGCGGCGCTGCAAAAAGCGCAAGCGCTATTCCTATTGTTGCTGCATTCGCATTATGCTCTGCCATGAAAAGGGGAGAGTAAGTGTAAATGGCTGTAAACCAGGTTGCAAGCCCTACAGCAAGCAGGTAGATTATAGCAAGGTTCCTGTTTGCAAAATAATGCCTGAAGCTTGTAAGGAAATGGTCGTGCGTTTCAAATGCATTGTTGTGCTCTCTGGGTTTTATAACCATAAGGATAAGCATTGCAAGAAGCGCAAAAATCGCGGCAGCCAGGAAGTTTGCCTTAATGCTGTAATTCTTTGCCAGAAACCCGCCGGCAAGAGGGAAAGCAACCCAGACTATATTGATCAGGGTCCAGTAGAATCCCTCTATCTTGCCGAGATTCCGTTTTGAAGCCAAATCGCGGATAAACAGCCCTAGCGTAACAGTTGCGCCAGCTGCAAAAAGCGCCCTGAAGCCGTCAACCAGCAGCAATTGCCACAGGCTGCTTACGAAAGGCAGCACTGCATAGCATATTGCAACGCCTGCAAGGGATATTTCAGTTATCCCCCTTCTTTTAATCTTGTTTAAGAAGTAGCCTATTGCTATTGTGAATATTATCCATTCAATTGAGGAAAGCGCAACCAGAAGCCCGACATACATATCCTGCCTGACAATTGACTTTATGAACAATGGAAACGCGGGGCTTATTATTGCAAATGTCATTGAGAAAAGCGAGGATAGAAGAAACAACTGTGCAGTATGCCGTGGTAGCCTGTGCCTGAGCCTTAACATGCGCATTTAGTGGCGTTTGGGAATTATAAAGGTTTCATTTGAGAATTTTCCGCAAATTGCGGTGCTTTACTTTAGGACTTCGCCTGTCTTGCTGCACCACAATATTAAATCCAGCTCTGCCATAGGCACGCGGACCTTTTTGCTGTAATCATTCATCTTATTTTCCATTTCAAGGTACTGCTTTCTATTCTTCGGCTTTTCATTAGTTTCAAATACTTTTGCCTCATGGAGGCAGTTGACAATATGCTTGTCAAGTATTGCATAGTTTTTGAATCCGATATTCCTCAGGAAATGGCTTGCCTCTTTCATGCCTATGCCTTTTGCATTCTCAGCGAAAAAATACCTTAGCTCATTTTCATTATGCCTCATGCTTTCTATCTTGCATTTTATCTGCAGGTTGCAATGCTTTTTCATGCTTTTCCTTGTTTCAACAATGTAATCAGCCCTCTTTCTCCAGAACCTATAGCCACATTTGTGCAATGCATTGCTTATCTGCTTTTCAGAGCCTGTAAATATTAAACCGCCCAATGTTTCAATCGCTTTCATACCGCCTCTTGCAGAAGTATTTGCAGTCAGAATGCAGAAGCAGAGCTCCCTGAATATCTCTTTGTCGCCTTTCTTATAAGTCTCTTCAAACCCGGAAATCCGCCCTGAAATCAGTGCCTGATGCTGCTTTCTTATTGTGCATATCTCATTTTTCTGCATAGCAGGGTTAAGAATAAGCGCAGTTTAAAAGCTTTGTTGAGCCTTCTTCTCAGGCTTTACCTTTATCTTCCTGAACCTTTTTGCCTTTTCAACTAGCTTTGTTGTTATTAAGAACAATACAGTCAGCACGAACACTGCTATAATGCTTGCCCACCAGTATGCCCATGTGAGCTTGCTCCAGCCGATTATCATTGTGCCTGCCGCAGGCTCGAAGCCCTTATATACTGCTATGAACCCCGCAATAAACCCTGTTATAATTGCGGTTGCCGGGTATATTATGAAAAAGACAAGAGCCAATATGAGAAACGTGAAAACGCCGAGCATCCAGTAGGTTAGTTTCATTTCAAGCTACCTCTTGTTCAGGAACCTGTATGCGCTGTTCGCTGCAATAGCGCCTTCGCCTGCCGCAGTGACAATCTGCTTTAATCTTGTCCTGTTTGTTATATTGCCCGCTGCAAACACGCCTTTCTCATTCGTCTTCTGCTCAGAATCAGCTTTGATGTATCCCTTGTCCAGCTTTATCTTCAGCTGCTTTGCAAGCCCTATCGAAGGCTCAAGCCCTGCCTCTATGAACAGGCCTTCAACAGCAAGCTCTTTGCCGCTGCTTAGCCTAAGGGAATTTACAAATCTTTCTCCTTTTATCTCTTTTATTTCAACGCCCTGTATTGCTGCAATCCGTTTTTCCCTGCTCATCTGCTCCACGTTTACAGGCTCCCCCTTCAGGCCGCTCCTGCTAAGGATATAGACTTTTTTGGCGTATTTTGCAAGCATTAATGCCGCTGTTATTGCAGAGTCAGAGCTTCCGGCAACAGCAACCTCCTTTCCGGCAAACAGCGGTCCGTCGCATGTCACGCAATAGCTTACTCCCTTGCCTGTAAACTCTTTCTCCCCTTTGGCATCCAGCTTCCTGTGCTTTGAGCCGCATGCGAGGATAATTGCCTTGCTTTCATAGCTGCCTCCCTCGCTTGTTTTAACAGCAAAATATTTTCCTTTCTTTTTTACAGAAATAACGTCCTCATTTTTTGCGTCAATCCCGTGCCTTACTGCCTGCTGCATCATTTTCATTGCAAGTTCTGTGCCACTTATTTCTTCAATGCCTGGATAATTGTGCACAGAATGCGCATAAGATATCTGCCCCATGTCTGCATACAGCATAATGGCTTTTAAATGGTAGCGGGCTGCATATATTGCTGCAGTGCATCCCGCTGGGCCTGCGCCTATTATGATGAGGTCATACATGAGAAATCATAATGCTTATGCCTTTAAATCCTTTACTCTGCCTGAAGGTGCGAGAGGTGCTTTATCCTCTTGAGCATATTCGGATGTGTTGTGAACAGCTCCATAAGCTTTTCTCCGCTTCCGAGCTTCACATTCCTGCCGCGCAGCGCAGCTAATTCATGCCTGTCTATTTTCCCGCTCATGTCAGAGTCAATTGATTTGAGCTCTTTGATGTCAGCCTCTGCGTGCGCAGGGTCATTTGCAAAGAACGCCCTGCATCCCTCGACGTGCTTAAGCTCTTCCTTTGAAGCCTTTGCAGAGCCGTAGACAAGCTTGTACAATGCGGATGCAAGCTCGTGCGGGTCGTTTCCCAGCTTCACGCTTCCCTTGTCTGCATAATATTCCCTTATCCTTGAGCCGTATAAGACAAGCAGATTGGTTATGAAGTAAAGAACCAAGGCTGCTATGCCTATGAAAACCGCGTTTCCCCTTTCCCTGTCCCTTGACCATATGAAGCTTTGCGCGGCATACCAGCACAGCATCGGCACAACACTAAGCAAAGTGATGACAGTGACATCCCTGTTCTTTATGTGCGAAAGCTCGTGCCCAAGCACGGCTTTGAGCTCTTTTTCGTCAAGCACGTTAAGTATGCCCCGTGTTACGCAGACTCTCCCGTCTTTTATGCTTCTTCCAAAGGCAAATGCATTCGGCACGTGCCATTCTGATATTGCAACCCTTGGCTTCGGGATTCCTGCTTTTTTTGCAAGCTCTTCAACCATCCTGTGCAGCTTCGGCTCCTGCTTGTCTGAAACATACTTTATGCCCATTGTCCACTCAATTACCTTTGGGCCTATCATGTACTGCAGCACAGTCATTCCCAGGGCAAACGCAAGGTAAAAATACAGGTTCGAAATGCCAGCGCTTCTTGCTATTAAGCTGACTATTCCGAACACTATTGCAAACATCACGCCCAAAAGCATGTATAACCTTAACTGAAGCCACATATCCTGTTCACCTTTTGCTTTTATTGAGATAATTCCTATTTAAGGCTTGTGATTTATTGCAGGAGCCTAATCTGTTTTCTTCCCGCTCTCCCATCTTATGATTTTCATTGCCTTATCTGCCACTTCTTCAATAGTAAGGCTTGTCGTGTCTATCACATAATCAAACTGCATTTCTCTGTAAGGGTCAAGCCCGTAGCGCTGCATATACCTTTTCTTGTCATTGTCCATGCGCTCCTGCATCTCTTTCATTGCTTCCACAACGCTGCTGTATCTCTTTTCAGAGTCCCTCTGGTCCCTGAAAACCCTTTCGGCTGCTTTTTCCATGTCTGTTTTAAAAAATAATTTTATTGACTTTGGGACAAAATGGAATGACAGCCTTCCTTCAATAACAAAATTGTCTTCTTTCTCCCCAATCTGTTTCTGGCGGCTGTCAAACTCGGTGTCAGTGTCTTCCTTGAGCTGGTTGAACTCAAGTATTGTGAGCCCTTTCTTTTCTGCCATCTGCCTTCTCAGCCCGCCGACAGAATAATACTTGTACCCCAGCTTTTTTGCCAGTATCTTTGCGACAGTGCTTTTTCCAGAGCCCGGGGTTCCGCAGATTGAGATTTGCATACATTCAATATATGATAAAAGTATAAATACTTTTCACTTCTTTTGCGCTTCAACAATACTGAGAATTTCTTCCGCCACTTCATGGGCAGTCTTGTTTGTGGTGTCTATAACACGGTCAAACTGCGAAGTGTCATAGCAGTCGACGCCATAATGCTGGCTGTACCTCTCCCTGTCGCTCTTCATCCTTTTCTGTATGCTCATTGCAACTTCGGCAATCAGGGAATATTCCTGCTCAGATCTTCTCTGGTCCCTGAATATCCTTGCGGCTGCAACTTCCACATCACAATGGAGGTAAATCTTCATTGACTCGGGCATGAAATAAAAAGCCAGCCTGCCCTCGTTGACAAAGTTATCACCCACTTTCCCCAGCTTTTTCTGGTATTCATCAACCACTTCGTCTGTGTTCTCGGGCAGGCTGTTGAACTCGTCTATGGTAAGCCTCCTTGATCCCGCAATCTCCCTCCTGATTGCACCCATTGAATATGATTTGTATCCCAGCTTTTCAGCGATAAGCTTTGCGACAGTGCTTTTCCCTGCGCCAAGCACACCCCCTATTGTTATCTGCATGAAAATAGAAAAATACTCCCTGTT
>DUKS01000013.1:0-6786 GCA_013329215.1 Nanobdellota archaeon
TAAAAATCAACTAAAACCCAGGTGATTAGTTTCTCAGCTTCTCGTCTATTGCTTTTGATATCGCTTTTATGTGCAGCTCAAACTTCAGCTTAAGGCTGTCCCAGACTTCATAAGTGATAAGCTGCCCGCGGTAGTTTATTGCGTTTCGTTTCAATCTGACTGTTTCAAGAAATTCCCAGTCAAGCGCGAGCCCAGGATGCTTCATGCAAATATAGGCATTCATGCACTGGTGATTGTCTGATGAAATCCTGTCAAAAAGCAGGTATGCCTCTATCATACCCCTTAGCGCTTCATAATAATCCCTGAATACAAATGTCCAATCCGGGCTTTCTTTGCTTATCCCTTTTGATGTTTCCTTTATGAAAGCAAGCCCCATCTCAGAAACCATCTTTTTTGATTTAATCAGCTCAATATCCACAACATTCATTATTCTTAACTTGCCTGTTGCTTCACATAGCTTGTAAGTCTCTGCAATATTGTCTATATCCATTTTCATTCTAATTCTCCAGGAAGTCCTGCATCTGGCCTTTTAGCGCATAGCCGTTAAGCACGTTTTTCAAGAGCCCTGTTTTTACCTGCCTTAAATCCTCTTTTGTCTCAAATACATGCAACTCAACAGGCCTTTTCAGCTTAAGCTCAAATTTGCTTTTTTCAAATCCCCTGCTGTCGCCATAGATGAAAATGTCTATATCACTGTCTTTGTGCCAGTCACCCCTTGCAAAGCTTCCAAACAAAACAACTGACTTTGCTTCCTTTAGGTTGATTAAATGCTCTGCAAGCCCGCTTTTGTATACCTGCTCTAAGGCCATAAGCCTTTTTTTTGAGATATAAGCCGGATTGTCCATGCCGCAAGTAAAGTAGGGGAATTTCCCTTTTTCCTTTACTCTTTTAACCAGCCCCTGCCTTACATAGCGCTTAAGCCATTTATTAGCAACAGCCCTTGTGACTTTGGAGTCTTTAACCAGCTCATTGAAATGCCATTGCCTTAATGGGCTGTTCTCCAAAAGCAATTGCAGTATTCTTTCTTCCTTGCTCGGGCTCGCCATATAATAGTATATCTCAGACATACTATTTAAGATTATCGGCTGTTGAAAGACCATAGAGCGAAAAGAACAAGAGCCGCTTAAAAAGCGTTTCTGGAAAAAAGTGCCTGCTTTTCCACAGAAGCTGAAAAACCAAAGCACCCTTCCGAAAAGAGTATTTAAAGCGCATTAAGAAAGCTGCAGGATTTTCGGTTGTGCCGGAAGCAGAGAAAATAGCATTCACGCATTCTGCGGCGCTGCGTCCATAAGCTCTGGCATCATCTCGGATAATCTCTCAACAAGCCCTTTCGCCCTGGACTTTATAATATCGCTGCCAAAGCCCTTTATTACAAGAAAGCCCCTCTCTCCATATGCCACATACTGCAGATACACTTTCTGCGCAGATGAAAACGACTCTTTATTCAACCCAAATGCTTCAGTTGCTTCCCTGAACATTGAAGCGTTCCCCGCGCCCCACAATGCAGCCCTTTCTGCTGACATGTCCCTTATCCTGAAAGAGGGCAAACGCAATGAAGGGTTCATAAGCAGCATGGGAATATCCCTCCATCTTCCAAAAGAGTTTGATTCAATCAGCCTTAGCTCCAAGCTGTCCACAATTACATATGCAGATAATGCCTCGTATGCCCTGTCTTTCTTCTTTGGCGGCGCTTGCCTGAACTCTTCAACAGCAGAAAGCGAGCTTGCATAATACACGTCAGGCGCCAACCACATTCTCATTCTCTCATAAAGTGAAGGCTCGCCTGTAGCCCGATATGCTTCCGTAAGATTGATTAATGCCATACGAGGGCTGTCAAGAGAAGGGTTTATAAGCTTTATTAATGCATTGAGGAACAGGTATTGCCATGACAATCATCTTAAAGATAAGCAGAAACAGCCCTGAAAGAGCGCTGATAAAACAGGCTGCCCTAATAATAAAAGAAGGCGGGCTTGTTGCATTTCCCACTGAAACAGTCTACGGGCTGGGCGCCGATGCGCTAAATGCAAAGGCCGTTGAAAAGATATTTGCCGCAAAAGGCAGACCTGCGGACAACCCTTTAATCGTGCATATTGCAGACAGGAAAGATGTTTACAAGTTTGTGAAAGAAGTGCCTAAAGAGGCAGAGCTTTTAATGAAGAAGTTCTGGCCCGGGCCATTGACAATGGTCCTAAAGAAAAAAGATATTATTCCCGATATTGTAACCTGCGGTTTGGGCACAGTTGCAGTCAGAATGCCCTCCCACAGGGTTGCGCTGGCTTTGATAAAAGAGGCGGGAACTCCGATAGCCGCGCCTTCTGCAAACCTTTCAGGCAGGCCAAGCCCGACAGATGCATCCCACGTTATAGAGGATCTGCTCGGAAGGGTTGACGTGATTATTGACAGCGGAAAAGCATACATAGGGGTTGAATCCACTGTGATTGATTTGACTGTGGAGCCTCCTTTAATCCTGCGCCCGGGAGGATTGCCCCTGGAAGAGATTGAGAAGTTTCTGAAAAATGTCGGGAAAGAAGAAAAGTCCGATAAGCCCAAATCCCCGGGCATGAAGTACACGCACTATTCCCCAAATGCTGAAGTAATCGTTGTTGAAGGATATAGGGGCGGGGTAATGAAAAAAGTGCAGGAGATTGTTGATGAAGAGAGGCAGAAAGGCCGGAAAGTGGGAGTGATGGCTGTTGTGAAAGGGCATAAATTTGATGCCGATATTGTAAAGTTCATAGGAAGCACAGAGAAAGAAGTCGCCAAAAGGCTCTTTAGGGCATTGAGGGATTTTGATAAGGAAGATATACAGGTGATTATTGCAGAAGGAGTTGAGGAAAAAGGGCTAGGGTTAGCTGTTATGAACAGGCTGAGAAAGGCGGCCGGCTATAATATAGTGGAAGTGAAGTGACTATTTCCCGGACAGCAGCCGGTACATGATCCTTATCCCGCCTGCGCATATCTTGAATATATTTGACAATGCGATAAATGCAAACAAATGAGCAGGCATCGGCCTTGTAACAAGTTTTATCCTGCCTGCCCTGACTGCATTCACTATTGAGCCGGCATTTTTCTTTGAATCCACAAGCGTGTAAGTAATGCCCACCTCAAGCAGATGGTGAGCATCTGAAGTGCCTACCATCGGCTTCTTATGCCTTGCCGCAACAGCAGCCGCCTTTTTGTTCAGGTTAATGAAAGACGAGTACATATGCGCATATTCCACAGCGCCAAACAGGCCGATATTCTTTTCAAGGTTTTCGCCCAGGCATATGCTTCTCTTGAAGTAAGGGTGCGGCGCAATGACAAGGACAGAAGAAGGCAGCTTCTCAAGCGATTTAAGCGTCGGGTAATCCTTTACATTGCCCTGGAAGTTAACCAAAAGCACCTCCCCTTCGGGATACTTGATTTCAACAGAGCGCAAAAGAAGTATTCCCTTTTCCTTTGCGTAATCCTTAATCAGCCCATAGGAAGCAAAAGGGTATTTCCTGTATTCAGGCAGCAACTCGCCCAGTTTTGTAAGGACATAATGCTCAGAAATGCAAAATACGTCGAATTTTAATTCAGCAGCCCTGTCTATCAGCTCCTTTGGAGAATAATTGGTTTCCCCTTTCTGCAGATAGTTGGTGTGTGAATGAAAGTCTGCTTTAAGCATCCGGATTTAGTGAGAAGATGGGTTTAAAAAAGTAATGAAAGAAAGGAATGAATGCCGGAGGCTGGCTTTCTATAACAGCTTTTCAACAAGCTCTCTTGTTTTCTGCTCCAAAGTCCTCATGTCTTTGCCAGCCAGCTCAATGCATTGATGCGGAATATTCCATCTTGGCTGCTCCTGAAGGGGAAAGGAAATTTCATCCATTAATTTCCTGCCTTTGTATGCTGTCACTATAGCTCTTTTTTCATCATAAATCGTCGCGGGCACAACAACTTCAAAACAATACCCATATTGCTGAAAACCAGAAAACCTTTCCATTAAAATCACCTCAAAGAGCAAGAAGCATACCTTATTAATAAACATTGCCAATACACCACCCACAGCCTGCCACCCGCCTGCCCACTACCTACAAACCAACAGCCACCGCTTTCTTTATAAATTATCCAGCTATATATAATGTGATGGAATGGCACTCAAGCTCTATAGATAATGTGCTGAAAGAGCTTAAAACACAGAAAGAAGGGCTTACTAAAGAGGAAGCTGATGCATAGAAAGCCCATAAGGGGGCGCCCCTTATCAACCCCCGACAGACAGCCACTTGACACACTTGCCATATATGCGCCATAGATTTATAAACTGAAAATGAGAAGTGAAAATGGGAGCTGAAAAATGACAAAAGAATTGGCTATTAGAAACTCAACAGCGGAATTTTTAATATTTACTGCGCAGTCCGGAGAAGAATCGATTGAAGTAAACTATGCCGATGGAAATATTTGGCTTACACAACAAATGATTGCCAAATTGTTTGATAAAGGAAGAAGCACAATAACTGAGCATTTAAATGAGATATTTAAAACAGGCGAACTTGATGAAAAATCAGCATGTCGGGATTTCCGACATACTGCCCCTGATGGAAAGGATTACACCACAAAATTCTACAATCTTGATGCAATAATCTCTGTTGGTTATAGGGTAAATTCACAAAGAGCGACACAGTTTAGGATATGGGCAACTAAAGTATTAAAGCAATTTGCAATTAAAGGGTATGTTTTAGACAAAAAAAGGCTGGAAAACGGGACTTTCTTAAATCAAAACTATTTTGATGAGCTCTTGGCTGAAATCAGGGAGATAAGGCTAAGTGAGCGAAATTTTTACCAGAAAATAACAGATATTTATGCAACAAGCCTCGACTATGATAAAAACGCAGAAACAACAAAAGAATTCTTCGCAAAAGTCCAAAACAAGCTTCATTATGCAATACATAAGCACACTGCGCCTGAATTAATTGTAAAAAGGGCAGACAGCAAAAAAGGGCATATGGGATTAACATCATGGAAAAACTCGCCTGAAGGCAAAATAATCAAAACAGACGTATCTATTGCTAAAAATTACTTAACAAAAGAAGAGCTGGAATCATTAGGGAGAATAGTAAGCGCATATCTTGATTTGGCAGAAGAGCGGGCAAAAAGAAAAATACCCATGACTATGGATGATTGGTCAAAAAGGCTTGATTTATTCTTAGAATTTGACGAGAGAGGAGTATTAAAAAATGCGGGCAAAATAACAATGAAGATAGCAAAAGAATTTGCTGAAAGTGAATTTGAAAAATACCGTATTGTCCAAGACCAATTATTTGAGTCGGATTTTGACAGATTAGTTGAAAGCTCGGGCAATCTAAAAAACCAAAAGCTAAAATTAAAATCAAAGCAAGAAACCTAAATTGTCAAGTATTAGAAAATTTCGAACAGTTCAAAAAGAAAGGGCAAGATACGAAGCTCAAGAAAAACGCTAAAGCCCATAAGGGGATGCCCCTTATCAACCCCGAAAAAGAGGCACAGGGCTCAGTTTGAATATTTCCAAAGAAGCCCGAACCATTTCTTATAAGAATCAGCAATCTCCTTGTTAATTATCATAAAACAAATAGGGTTATCTCCCTTCCACAAAACATTGACAACTCTGTCAGCGTAGATATTTATCACAGCCGGGCTCGAATACTCTTTAGGCAAAAACCGCGCTTCCATAAGGGGAAGTTTTGTGATTTTCTTATTCTTCAGTTTGCTGTCAAAAAGAACGTGCCATTTGATATTATTCTGAATTCTTGTTCTTTCAAAATTAGCAAAAAAATATTTTAGAACCCTGTTCTCTTTCCCTATTGCACCGATTAGGTATATATCTTGGTTTTGTTTTAAAACATCATTTCTTACGGTTTTGAACCCCTCCTTCCCGATAAAGACATGCGCTTCTGAATGGGGCATTAAAGAGGAAACCTGTTTTTTCAGCTCAGGAATGATTTTCTTAATGCTCTTTTCCTTCTCGTTTAATTTCTCTTTTTGCTCTTGAATTTGCGTTATTAATCGTTCCGGATCAGATGCCTCAAAATATTTCACATTATTCCTGATAACATAAGAAACAAGCCCCTTATCAGACAACCGGTTAATAGCCTCATAAATGCGGCTCCTGTGCAAAGATATCTGTTTCATCAAATCCCCCACCTTTACCGAGCCTAATTTCAATAATGCAGTGTAAACAGCAATTTCGCTGTTTGTCAAGCCAATATCTTTTATCAATTCCGGGTCCATAGACTCAGGAGAATATTGCCTCATTTAAATATGTTTCTGTTGTAGTCCTATAATAGGAGGACATAATGTTATTAATAGCATGGGGCTGCTACCTTTGTGGTTAAAAATGATAGAAAGCAAGGTAATATCCATACTGGAAGAAAAGATTAACAAAGAATTTCGTTTTGAAGAATGGGCAGAAACCAGAGGAGGTTATAAAACTGAGGTAAAAGGATATACATTCTGCCTTCTTCTTGAACGTAGAGAAGATGAGGAATTTGGAACAGGAAAATCTTGTTGGGTGGATAGGTATAGGATCTCAGTTTGTAAAGGCGAAGATACGATTTTCGAATTACATGACGATGGCAGAACCCAAGCCTATCCTTATGCATTCTATAAGGTTATTAGTGCAAAATTCAGTGAAATGAGAGAAAAAGAAGCAGAAAGAGGAAGATTGGGCGCAATGAAAGATGGATTAGACAAAGAAAAAAGATTTTTGAAAGATATGGGCAGTTAAAACCATGAAAAAAGCAAGGAGGAAAACAAAATGAAATACATCGGAACAATAAAAGCTACGTACTT
>DUKS01000013.1:6820-8460 GCA_013329215.1 Nanobdellota archaeon
AAGTACTTCTGCGCAGAAGTATCTGAAGAAAAAGATGGATACCATCTAAAAAATGCGCTGGAGATTAACCGCACTGATGGAAGTGCTGAGGTTGCCAAAGCATATTTAGATGCAGAGCTTCGTGGAACAGTAAGAGATATTACTGTCGGAAAGCAGTCGCTCGAGTCTATTGCTGAAGCAGTGGATGAAAGCAAAATGCTTGATGTGCTTAAGGCATACCTGCCTGAGGCAGAGAAAAGGGCGTATGCAAAGGCGACTTTAAGTGAGTTAGGACAACTTGTCAAGGCATTGATAAGTTAAAAAGGCATGCCGGGGCTAACACCCCCTGTGTTTTTTTCGCTAATCAATTGAACAGGGTAGAAGACAACAGGACCCTGCCTGAAATAAAGCATTTATTTGTTTTTAAAGCAAGAAAAAGCGGGAATTAATGCCGGAGGCCGGCTTATTTCCCAACCTTTTTTTCCAAAGAACCTTTTTTCAATCCCCTGACTATTTCTCTTAATGCTTCGGCTTGCGCTTCGAACATCCTGTCTATAACTTCTCTTACTTGCCCATTATCAGCGCCCTCATTATCAAGATAAGCCATGAACTCCGGGCTTGCATCCCCTGTTTGCGTAAAGCGGATAAAATCCACATGATATTTAGTATCTATTTTTTGCAGCATCGGTGCATAGAATCCAGCGAGCTTATCAACAGCCCTTTCCTTAAGTGCCCCAATTTCTTCCGGTGTCACGTAGTCCACTAATGACAAATTATTCCATTTATTCCATTTGTCCACCACTTTCCTCAACTCATCCTTTACACCATTATTTTCGTTTACCATTTTAGATTCCTCCTGCAAATGTTATAAACCCCTAATAATTGATAAGTATATATTTGTTTCTACTGCCCGTAGCCTGTCAGCTACACGCCCAATCCCCCACCGCTTTCTTTATATATTCTCATCCTTACTATATATACATGGAATGGCACGCAAGCTCAACAGACAATGTGCTGAAAGAGCTTAAAGCGCAGAAAGAGGGGCTTACTAAAGACGAAGCTGCTTTTCGATTAATCAAGTACGGCTTGAATGAAATACAGGAAAAAGACGGGGTTTCAAAGCTCAGGATATTCATAAGCCAGTTCAGGAGTCCGCTGGTTTGGATTCTGTTGGCTGCATTAATCATCTCAGTGATTGCAAAAGAGTCAATAGATGCAATAGTCATAGGAGTTGTGCTTTTGCTTAACTCAATCCTGGGATTTGCGCAGGAATACAAGGCAGAAAAGGCAATCGCAAGCCTCAGGAAGATGGAAGCTGAAAAAGCAGAAGTCATAAGAAACAATGAAAAGCGGATGATTGACGCGAAAGAGCTCGTCCCCGGAGACATAATAGTGATAGATGAGGGGGACAAGATACCGGCGGACTGCAGGATTCTTGAAGAATATGACTTGGCGACAATTGAGGCGCCTTTGACAGGCGAAAGCGGCACAGTTGAGAAAGATGCGGCAGCTGTAAGGGAAAGCGCAATAGTCGCTGAAAGATTCTCAATGCTTTACAAGGGCACAATGGCAGTAAGGGGCAGGGCAATAGCTGTTGTCGCTGAAACAGGAATGGGGACTGAGTTCGGGAAGATAGCTGGAATGCTGCAGGAAGCTGAGCA
>DUKS01000027.1:0-7073 GCA_013329215.1 Nanobdellota archaeon
TGAAGAAGGGATATGCTGATATAGCCCCCGACGATATATTTAAATACATGAAATAATCTAAGGTATATATAATGAGGCTATTAAGGACTACTATAATTTTTGCCGCAATTCTGGCATTAATGCCACTACTGGCGAGCGCTAAGTTTGAAGACCTTGAAATAACAGGGAATGGGCTTGAAAAAGCAGCTGCAGGCTCAGTAGTCAACATAATCCTTGCGGTAGACAATAAAGGCAGCGAAAACCTGAACGTGGGCGTAAACAGGGACCCGTTTGCAACGCTTGAGTCCAGCTGGTTTGAATACATCATGTTCAGCCCGAGCACTTTCAAGATCGAAGGCGGGGAAAAGCAGGTTCTTAACGTAAGCATAAAGCTGAAAAGAACTGTTCCGACAGACTCAAACTACAAGACCCCGCTCACATTCTACCAGCTTGATGCTGCAAAAAACACAAAGGACTATGATATAGTCATAAGGGCTGTTTCCCCGGAAGAAATACTCAAGGCTGAAATTGAAGCAGACAGCACGATAATGCCAGGCAAAAAGTACAGCGCAAGGGTAAAGCTGAAGAACAACCTTAATGCAGTCCTGCCTGAGTCTGAGATATTTGTTTCAAGCGAGCTGTTTGAAGAGCGAAGGTCTATTATAATGCTGCCGTGGCAGGAAAGGGAGGAGGAGTTCTCGTTCCAGATGCCTGATTCTGCAAGGCCGGGGGGATACACATTAAACGCAAGGGTGTATTATGACAAGCAGCTTGTGAAGAAAGCAGAAACTGGATTCACTGTTTCAACAATATCGGACGTTGGCGGCGAAGAGCAGGTGAAGAAAGGATTCTTATGGAAGAGGATTTCCGTAACCAGGACAAGCACAGGCAATACGCCCACCGAAAGCTCATACCAGACCAGGGTAACCGGATTTGAAAGGCTTTTCGCAAGATACAGCCCGGAGCCTTCCGAGTTCAGCGGTGAAATGGCAAAGTGGAGATTCAGCATGAACCCGGGCTCTGAGTACACAATATCTGTAACAGTAAACTACAGGCCGCTGCTGTGGGCAGCAATAGTAATTATAGCATTCACTGTTTTTGTTGTTGTAGTGTTCAAGAGGGGCGTTACATTAAAGAAAGAGATAATGTCGCACAGGACAACGCATGAGGGATTCACCGACATAAAGGTAAGGATACACATAAAGAACCACGACAAAACCCCGCTGCATGATGCAGTGCTGATGGAAGTCCTGCCCCACCATATGCACCCGAAAATGGAATTCGGCACACTGCAGCCGGAAGCAATAGAAAAGGGCGAACGGGGGATCAGGATAAGATGGAACCTGGAGCATGTGCGCGGCCATGAAGAAAGGATAATAACTTACATACTTTCAACCAAGATAGGCATAATCGGTGACATTGAGCTGCAGCCTTCGCTGCTCAGGTTCAAGAACAAGAGCGGAAAGATAATCAGCGTTTCTTCAAACAAGGTAAGGTTTTCTTCAGGCAAGAGCGATATAGCGCCGCCGAAAGAGCATGTTCGCTTGTAGAAAGCGGTTATGCCCTAATAAAAACATATTTAAATGGGTGCTTATTACAATAACCCTGAACTCCCGTCTTAGCTCAATGGCAGAGCACACGGCTGTAGATAATGTGCGACTATGCGCATTGCTTGGGATGAAACACATTCAGCCGAACCCGTGAGGTTGCCGGTTCGAGTCCGGCAGACGGGACTCATATTAATTTCTCAATGTCAGAAATCCTGTAAGGCAGCCTTGCTGATTCAACTTCAACAACTTTCGCCGCATAGAAAGCGCCAATCTTGCCGGCCTTGTATATATTATAGCCTTTTACAATGCCATACAAAAACCCGGCCGCAAATGCATCTCCGGCGCCGTTTGTATTTTTTACAGCAGATGCCTTGTATGAAGGCACAAGCATTTCCATGGTTTTTGCGCCGCCGCCATAGACGTGGATTTGAGATGTTGGCTGCCCTATTATCGCCCCTTTGCCGCCGAGCTTTACAACCGCAATTGCCTTCCTGTCCAGCTCCTTAATGGCCTGCAGCGGAGCCTTGCCTGTAAATTCCTCCGCCTCTTCCTCGTTTGCAAAGACAATGTCAACATAGTTTTCAAGCAAATACTTTATTGTGTCCCTGTGCATTTGTATGCTTTTGACAGAGGCGAGCTCAAAGCTTACTTTCACATTATGCTTTTTTGCAAAATCCATCGCCCTTAATACTGCAGGATACATTGAATCCAAGGCATAAGCGCTTGTATGAAAAATGGCAGAGCCGGCAAACCGTTCTTCCATTATGTCTTCGGGCTGCAAAGAGGAAGATTCGCCCATATTGACTGCAAGCGTCCTTTCCTTGTCAGGCGTGATAAGGGCCATGCATACACCTGTATCGCCGCTTTTCCGCTCAATATAAGGGACAATGCCCGCCTGCGTTAGCTCCTGCTCATAAAAGTCCGCATTTTCATCATTTCCGGCAGAAGCGATAAAAGAAGCGAACAATCCAAGATTTGCAAAGCCGTGGCAGACATTTGCAGCAGAGCCGCCTGATGATTTTACAGCCTGCAATGACTTTTCCATAGCCTCTTTCATGCCCGCGGTTATGGGATTGAAGCTTCCCTTCAGAAGCCTGTAATTTGCCAGAAAATCATCATTCACATAAGCTGTGTAATCCACCAAGGCATTTTCAAGTGCTATAAGCTTCATAGCAAAATGGAACTATTCCGTATCTTATAAACTTTTTGCAGAAACTCATACGAGCTTAAGCTTTCCGGTCAATTCGTCTATCTTCTCATCCTCGTCTGGGCCAATCCCAAGGCAGGTTATCGTAGGCTCCTTAAAGAACGTCCTTCCTGCGTCTGTGATCAAAGCTGCTGTTAGCCCCGCATCCTCTGCCATTTGCTTGAACTTGAAAAGCTCCCTTACGCCGCTAACGCTTAATGCAATCTTTGTCATGCCTTCCGCTCTCCATTTGGAAACCCTTTTCTTGTCAGATTTCAATACAGCTTCAACAGAGGCGTGCGCTGCCTGCACAGCCATCTTTCCTTTGCCCATTTTCAGGTCTTCCCTGATAAGGATAGCTTGTTTCATAGCAAAACCTCACTTTGCAAGATTCTCAAATATCTTACGGTACCTGTTTATTACATGCCCTGCATAGAATAGAATATCAGAATCTACATTTCCTTTTATTGCGTACGCGCTTTTCGGCACTTTTCTTATCATATTTCTTCTCCTGATTTTGAAACTTTTTTAAGCCTGCTGAAAATCCAGTATTCTATCTCATCAAGCTCTGTAACTTCGCCTTTTGCTATCTTAAAGGTAAAGCCCTCTATGTCTTTATCAGTGGTTTTAAGCTTATATCTGTTTCGCTCCAAATCCTTCCGAGTCCTTACCCCGCTATGCCCGCCTGTTTCATTAATTACAAACTCATGAAGCCGGATAAGATGCTCTGCAGACAGCTGTTTCATAGGAAATAAGATGTTGTAAAGATATTTAAACCATTCTGCCCACTAAAAATATATGAAAAACAAGCACGGCGAGAAGATTGAGTTCAGGAGAAACCTGAGCATATACTGGAGCATAGTAAAGCGATACAAGTGGATGTATCTGGGAATGCTTATCGTCAGCCTGTTAATAGAAGCCAGCTATACTGCTGAAAGATATTTGTTTAAGCTCATAACAGATGGAGGCACTAATTTTACATCAAAGCTGATTCTGGCAAGCCAGTTTATCCGGATTCTATCGTTCATTGGAATTGCCTTTGCCTTAATTGTGCTTACAAGGCTCGTGTCAAAATGGCTTTTCTTCCAGTTTAACGTACTGATTGAAACAAACACTATAAGAGACCTGAAAAGGCATTACTTCAACCATATTATTGAACTTTCGCACAGCTTCCATACATCCCACAGGACAGGCTCTTTGATTTCAAGGCTGACGAGAGGCGGCTCTGCAATGGAAAGGATGACTGATGCAATAGCATTCAATTTCAGCCCCCTTGCATTCAACGTTATTGTTATCACGGGCTCATTGATTTACTTTGACTGGATATCTGCTGTCATTGTTTTTGTCACGACCAGCGCATTAACAGCTTACAGCTTCATAGTACAGCAGATCCAACAAAAGCCAAACCTTGAAGCAAACAATGCAGAGGACATTGAAAAAGGGAACATTGCTGATATCTTCACAAACATTGATTCAATCAAATATTTTGGCAAGGAGGCAATAATAAAGCACAGGTTTGAAAAGCTGTCTGAGATTACCAGAAAAGCCTACCTAAAAGCGTGGAACCTATATAGGTGGATGGACACAGGGCAGAGCTTTATTACTGCTGCAGGTGTATTTTTTCTAGTATACTCTTCAGTAACCAGGTTTATAGACGGCAGCGTAACATTGGGAACGCTTGTATTCATCTATACAACATTCGGAAGCCTTATGGGTTCTGTTTACAGCTTTGTGCATGGTATACGCGCGTTTTACAAGTCAATGGCAGACTTCCAATCCCTTTTCCAGTACTCAAAAATTGAATCAGAGATAAAAGACAAGCCTGACGCAAAAGAATGCCCTATAAAAGAAGGAGAAATTGAATTCAAGAGCGCGTGCTTCAGCTATGGCGCAAGAAAGATATTCAGGTGTTTTACATTAAAAGTTCCTAAAAACAAGAAGACTGCTTTGGTGGGACATTCAGGCTCCGGAAAATCAACTCTTGTCAAAATGCTTTACAGGTTGTATGATGTAAACGAGGGCTCTATACTGATTGACGGAAAAGACATAAAGGATTTCAGGCAGGAATCCCTGAGGGCTGAGATGAGCATTGTTCCGCAGGAGTGCATATTGTTTGATGATACTATTTCCAACAATATAAAATTCTCAAAGCCGCATGCAACGCACGAAGAAGTCATGCAGGCGCTAAAGTTTGCGCAGCTGGACAGGTTTGTAGCTTCACTGCCTTTGAAAGAGAACACGATTGTAGGCGAAAGAGGAGTTAAATTGTCAGGCGGGGAAAAGCAGAGGGTCTCAATAGCAAGGGCGCTATTGGCAAACAAGAAGATACTGGTGCTGGATGAAGCTACTTCTTCTCTTGATTCAGAGACAGAAATGCAGATTCAGACGGCTTTAGCCAAACTGATGGAAGGCAGGACAACAATAATCATTGCGCACAGGCTTTCCACCATAATGAAAGCTGACAAGATTGTAGTTATGAACAAGGGCGGGATAGTGCAGGTGGGAACCCATAAAGAGCTGATAAGGAAGAAAGGAGAATACAGAAAGCTGTGGAACCTGCAGAAAGGCGGGTATATAAAGTAGAATCTTTCTTAAAATATCTCTTTTTTTCTTTCTTTCATTAGCTGTTTATAAAAATCGCCTGTTTTTTTATTAAACCAGTTACGCCCTTGTTCTTCATTCTCTTTTTGGAATTCCTGAATCTGGATGTAAAATTCCTTAGCTTTCTTATTCATGAATTTTCTGGCAATATCAAACCCTTTCTTGCTTGCCATCCACATAAAATCGAAGTTGTTGAAAATTCTTAATACAGGCTCATCCTTAAAAGAATCACCAAAAGCCCAATTATCATGCTTTAAAATCAGCCTTTTAATTTCTTTTATCTTGTTTTTGGGATAATTCAGCTCATTAAGAATTTCTTCTGCAATTTTTGCACCCTCTTCTGAATGGACTTTTCTTATATCCAAGTTAAAAGGATTTGAGCCTTTAGGCACTTTGGAATATCCAACATCATGAAGGAGTAGCACCGGCATCAAGATATCATAATCAACCTCTGATTCATCAACAAACTTAGGGATTATTATAAATAACCACTTAATGTGCTCAATATCGCCTTCCCTAGCTTTTTTATAGTAAGGAAGGGCTTTATCTAATATCGTTTTATATATTTCTTTCATACTAAACCTCAAGGTGTCTTTTGTTTATAACATTTACTGGCACGGCAAACTTCCCTGAAACCTATATTTGCTGCCGAAACCCTTAAAAGAATACGCGTTTATATTATTCCTATGACAAGGTTATGCAGTGCCTGCCTGCTTGGCATTAATTGCAAGTGGAATGGCGGGAATAATGCAAACAGAAAAGTGATTGCACTTTCAAAGAAAGAAATTCTCATTCCGGTGTGCCCTGAACAGCTTGCAGGCTTTTCAACGCCGCGCGAGCCGATGGAATTAAGAAATGGAAAGGCAGTTACTGCTTCTGGGAAGAATGTTACAAAACAGCTAAAGAAAGGCGCCCTGGAAACCCTGAAGATTGCAAAATTATTTCATATAAATAAGGCAATACTCAAGCAGAGAAGCCCCTCGTGCGGGTTTGGGCAGCTGATGTCTGGAAAAGTTGTGAAAGGAAATGGGATTACAGCTGGTTTGCTTAAGAAGAGAGGGATAAAAATAATTAGCGAGGAGGATATATAAGATGGACAAGCTATATACAAACTCGGAAACAGGGTGCTGCCCGCGCTTTGACCCAAAGCCGTGGGATAAAAAGAAAGTCGTTTTCAAGAACAAATTATTCCTGAAAGACAAAGTAAGATGCATTTTTCATATTCCGCTGAATTTTGGAAAAGTGATTGTAAGGGATATGGAAAAGATAACAAATGCAAAGGCGCTTACTAAAAAGCCTTTAATGCTTTCTGACGACTGCTCCCTGTGGAGAAGCGAGATTTATATTGAAACAACCAAAAACGTGCCTGATGCAGAGATGAAACGGATTTCAGGCACTTTTCTCACAAGAGTGTTTGAGGGTGATTTCAGGAATATGGGCAAGTGGATGAAGGAAATGCAGGAATACGTTAGGAAAAAAGGCGTGCCAATTAAAAAGATGTATGCCTTTTACACAACATGCCCTGCATGCGCAAAAGTTTATGGCAAGAACTACGTAGTATTGCTTGCAGAGATATAAATTAAAGGAAAAGCCAACCGCAACAATTAAAAGACTATCCTCCTTCTATATCTGCATGAAAGATGAAGATTTCATGAGGCTTGCGATAAAGAAAACAAAAGAGGGCGTAAAGAAAGGCCAGACTCCGTTCGGCGCGTGCATTGTGAAGAATAATAAGATTGTTGTTTGCGAGCACAATG
>DUKS01000027.1:7234-28729 GCA_013329215.1 Nanobdellota archaeon
ATTGACTTGTCCGGATGCGTTATTTATTCAACAACAGAGCCCTGCCCTATGTGCTATTCCGCAATACACTGGGCGCGCATCGGAAGGATTGTGTACGGCGCTTCAATCGCAGATGCAAAGAAGGCAGGCTTTAACGAGCTCGTAATTTCTGACAAAGTACTGAAAAAGCTCGGAAAGGACAAGATAAAGATAGAAACAGGCGTCCTGAAGAAAGAGTGCGTTGAATTGTTTGCGCTGTGGAAGAAGAGCAAGGGAAAAGCGTATTAAGAATTTCCGCATTTCTCCAACGGCTTTATATACGGTTTCCGCCGCCTCTGGCAGGATTTCCAGCTTCTTTGAAAAAACACACGTTTTTTAGCAGAAAGGCATTTTAAGAGGGAAAAGTATCGTATCGCTGGCGCTTTCGGAAAACAGAAAGGCTTAAATATATGCACGGAGATTAGTGTATAAACGAGGTCTCGTATGGCAACACTGACTGTTTCAATCCCGGAAAAGCTGAAAAAAGAAATGGACCAGCATCCCGATGTAAACTGGGCAAGGTATTTGGGGCAGAAGCTCGAAATGCATGCAAGGAATCTGGCGGAGCTGAAAAGGTCCGGGAGAATATAAGATGGTTTCAGTAACTGTTGCAATAACAGAAGACGCGAAAGAAGAACTAAAATCCCTCGGCTGGGTAAACTGGAGCGAATTGGCGAGGGAAGATGCAAAGAAGAAAGTAATATTCGATAATTACATGCGGACAGGGAAGATAACTGATGAGGAATGGAAATTCTGCGAAGAAATTGACTGGCATCCTGTGGATGAGCTGCCTTTGAAAGAAAGCTATAAAAAAGAGCTGGAAAAGGCAAGGGCTGAAAAGTCAATTAAGGTAAAGGCCATTTCAGATATCTTCAAAAATGTACGCAATTGAAATCAGACCCACTTGCCAGAAGAATATAGATAAGTTATGCAGCAAGGACCCTGTTCTCAGTAAAGCGCTTGAAAATAAGATAGAAGAGATAAGGGAAAATCCTTCACGCTATAAGCCGTTAAAATATGAGCTAAAGGGGAAACTAGATGCCAATAATTTTATCCACGCAGACGGGTCTAAAGGGCTTATGCCTGCTCTTTGGGCTATTTTTTATGATTTTCACAGCCTGATGAATAATGAAATTCTTTATACCCAAATGCCCAGTTATATCTATTATAAGTTTGACAAAATGAAGGAGAAAGATTTTGAAGAGATTGATGAATTGGCTAAATTGATGCTGGAACCGGATAATAATTTTGATGAATTAATCCGCATTTGGAACACAAAAAAGAAGTTCAGAATATTAAACGGCCCACTGGTTGGAGACAGCGACCATGTCAAATGGAAATAAGCTCTTAATAGTGTAAGTGAAAACTGCTTAAAGAATCACTCTCCACCGCCTTTGGGGAGCGCCGCAGATGATTTGCTTGAACCAAAAGCCTTATATATGATGATAGATTATACATCAATTGATGATAATAATTACATCATTAACAAAAGCAGAAGAAAAAATTATTTCATTCTTTATAGAAAATCCGCTTAATGAATTTGGAATAAGGGAAGTTTCGAGAAAAGCTAATATTGGCTACAGGCACGCTCATGCAATAATACAAAAACTCGTTAAGAAAGGCGCGCTGCTAAAAAAAAGGCAGGCAAATGTTGACTTTTGCTCTTTAAATCTGCAAGGAGATTTTGCAGAAGTTTGTTTTGTTGAAAAACTGAAAGCAAGAGAATTCATGGAGAAATACAGGCCCGTCAGGGATTTTCTTAATGAAGTTAGGAGTAAGACTAAGCATATATATTACAGCATTATTGTCTTCGGCTCATTTGCAAAGGGAAAGGAAACAAAAAACTCTGACCTGGACATATTAGTGATAGCGCCTGAAAAAAGTGTTGCAGAAGAAATAGAACGCATAATAAACGCGGAATCTGTTACAGTCGCAGCAGGGATTCATGCTATAGCAATAAGCGAATCTGATTTCATCGCAAACCTTGCAGATAAAAAACCAAATGTTGTAATCGAAGCCTTTAAAAGCCACATAATCATTACTGGTGCTGAATCATTTTATAACGGGGTGAGAATAGCTTTATGAAATTTGACGCGGATGCGATGAAAAAGGCAGAAGGGCTTATCGCAACATTTGACTATCAACGAAGGAAAAGAGGGGAGTTCCAATATGAAATCAAGACACTTGCAAAGGAGAATATAGCAAAGCTTGCATTGGAAAGGGCTGAAAGGTTTATTCAGGAAATGGCAAAAGTAATCGGGAGGCTGAACTAATGGCAACAATAGCCAAAGACACGCCTCTTGCTGAAATCACTTTGAGAAAATACGAGAGGCCGCATTCTGAGATGGGAAGGCGGGAAATTATACGAAAGCTCTGCCTTTCAATAGGGCTTTTGCAGCCCGGCGATTCAAGGGATGTTGTTGTTGACGTGTTCCAGGCGCTTCTGGACAACAGGAAAGAGCTTTCATCTGAAGAGATTGTGGCAAAAGCAATAGAGTTGAGGCAAACAGCCAATCTGCCGATGAATGGCATAGCACCTTCAAACATCCGCAGGCAGATTAAAAGATTAAGAGACACTTATCTTGTGGAAAAAGCCAACAGCAATTACAGGCTGACTGAGAATGAGCAGCTTTCAAGGATATTCCATGAGAAGATAGAGAAATTCTACCTGCCTTCAATTGTTGAAAGAGTAAAGGAGTATTTTGAGGCTGTGAAGTAGAAGATGCACAAGTCAATATACCCGCTTGCTGAAGATTCTTATTTGCTTGAGAAATATGTGAAGAAATATGCAAAAGGAAAAGTGCTTGACATGGGCACAGGCTCAGGCATACTTGCGAAAGCCGCCCTGGAGAAAGCGGATGAAGTGCTTGCTGTTGACATAAACCCGGAAGCGGTTGCGCACGCCAAATCTCTCGGAATCAAGGCTTTGCGCTCTGACCTGTTTTCAAATGTGAAAGGAAAGTTTGACCTGATTGTTTTCAACCCGCCTTACCTGCCTTCCGAAGCTAAAGAAGACAAGTATACTGCGCTGCAGGTTGCAGGCGGCAGGAAAGGGCATGAGGCTATTGAGAAGTTTCTGAAGCAGGCGAAAAGCCATCTTGAAAAGAGCGGGAAGATTCTTTTATTGTTCAGCTCATTGTCCGGAGATATTGGAAAGCTGATGAAAAAGCATGGGTACAAAGCCAGAAAGCTCGGAGAGAGAAAGATGTTCTTTGAAAAGCTGTACGTGTATGAGCTGTTTATTTGACACGCAGCAGGTCCAGAGAATCCTGCCTGACTGCATGGTCGCGGATAAAATGATAAAGGCCCTTAAAAGATCCCATTCTTTGTGATATGTAAAGATGCAGCATGCTTGCTATCGTTATCCTTGTTGTCGGAGTGGAAAGGTGCATATTTTCAGGCAGCATCATTGCCTTTGCTTCTTCCAATAGGCGGGGCAGCGGAGGTTCAAAACAAAATCTGGGGCCGGCCGCATTATATTCCTCAACCGCCCAGCCTGCAAAAGAATCGGCAAGCATTTCACAGACAACCAGATTATCCGGATTCGCAGTAATTTTTCTTGAAGGCAAATCATGGGTTGCAATATGCCCAAGCTCATGGAAATAGCTGTAAAATATCTCTGAAAAATAGTTCTGTTTCATAAATATATAAAAGAAGCTATGAATCAATGGATCCTGGACATAAAGTGCATCGACATAGTTGTTGTCAATAACGCCCTTGTCAGCAACAGGAGTTTTTCTTGTAATCCTTTGCAATATCTGCGGGAATTCCTGTGCAGGAATAATATGGGTTGCTATATCCTTTCCATTTAATGCAGGCTCATTCATATTAGCCCGGGTAGCATTTACAACATCAGAAATCTCTGAAAATTTGGTTATTATCCTCCCCGGCTCTATCACCCAATCACCCATTTTTAATAGAATATATGCGCGCTGCATTAATAAACGCTTGCCCGCATTTGGCTATAGCATTTATTTGTAACCACTTTAAGAGGGACTAAAAACCGAAACCTTTATAAAGGAGTTGCATATTAGTCCCATCAAGCAACATTTAACAGTCATTGGAGATGATAACATGATAGTAAGCGAAGAGTTTTTGAGCAAGGCAAGGTCAGCATTTGACTTAAACGAGTATGAAATAAAGACATGGACCGCGCTCCTGTCACGCGGCAAGTCCACTGCGGGCGAGCTTGCTGAAATAAGCACAGTTCCAAGGTCAAGGGTTTATGATATTCTTGAAAGCTTAACAAGAAAGGGATATGTTCTCAAAAAGAACACAACTCCAATCAGATATGAGACAGTTACCCCAGAAGATGCATTAAAATCCGCGAGGAAAAATGCGTTTGCAAACGCGGAATCAAAGGCATCCGAGCTTGAAAAAGTAAAGTCAGCTGACGCATTCAAGGAGCTTGAAAAGTTCTACAAGCAGGGCGCTGAGCAGATAAAGGCAGAGGTTGTCGGCCTTGTAAAGGGAAGGAAGAACATCCATGCGCAGCTTCGCGCAATGATATCCGATGCAAAAAAGTCAATAACAATCGTGACAACGCACCAGGGTCTGCAGAGAAAGGCAAAGCACCTTCATGCTGACCTGAAAAAGGCAAAAGAAAAAGGCGTTTCAATAAGGATAGTTGCATCTGTAGAGCACGCTTCGCACGTCCCTGAAGAGATAAGGTCAATTGGCGACCTGAAAAAGGCGAAAAGCGCCGCAAGGTTTGTCATTGTTGACGACAAGAGCGTATTGTTCATGATGGATGATGACAAAAACGTGCATGAGTCATATGACACAGGCGTTTTCGTGAATTCGCCGTTCTTTGCAAAGTCCTTTGAGCAGTTTGCAAGCACGCACTGCCAGAGCATGGAAAAGCTTTAGAGTAAATATAGGGGGTAAATGAAAATGGTAAACAGAGGGAACGCAATCATATTGGCAGCATTGGCAACAGCAGGCATTGGGATGCCGGAAGCGCGCGCTGACGAGCCTAAGCTTACAGCAGAAACAATGGTTTATGGCGACCTGCATTCTGACACAAGGGTTGAGGCTGAAGACCGCGGGCTTGAGGTTGCTGTTGAGGATGTAACAACCCAGGATTACACAGGGCACCAGATATCATTCGGAGTCAGGACGCCGCAGACAGCAGGCTTTGAATTAAGGCAGACAGGAATGATTGACGGATTCGATTCAAACGAAGACGGAGCAGAAGGCGCATTGAACACAAACCTGCTATATACAATACCAGACACTGGTTTCAGGCTTGGCATCGGAGGGGGGATTTTATTCCCTGCATATGATTTCATTACGCATGTAAATGCGCAATACTGGGGAGATGCATTAAGGGTTTCCGCAGGCGGCATGTACGACTCCGCAAGGGGGGAGTTTGATGCAAGGGGCTTCGTAAGCCTGTTCGGATCGCCTGTTTACATGAGCCTTGGAAAGGCGGCAGGGCCGAATCTCCTTAACCGCTTTGGGCTTGTGCAGGGAGTAGGGCAGTTCAATGCAGGAGTTGTAAATGTTGTTAATTATGAAACTCTTGCAAGCAACCATTCGCTGTTCCTGACATGGAACTCAACATATGACCAGAGCGCAATGGATTTCAGGACAAATTTATTCACAGCAGCAGATGGATTAGGCGATTTTGTGTTTGACCCGACAATCGGGTGGAACCCCATGCTGAATATGTTCGGGGAGCACAGCCTTTCATTTGGCCTTGTCCAAAACAGCAGCAGGATTGACGGCAGCGTGCTGTTCGCATACAACCCTGGCAATGCAGGCACCTTTATAGAAGTTGGCGCAGGCTACGGCAGGGAATATGCCACAGGTGACAATGATGCCATGGCAACACTTAACCTCGGCACACGCATAGGTCCTGTAAATGTTGCCGTCGGCACAAAAGGCGAGATTACAGAGCGCGACTTCGGCTTGTGGGTGTATGCCGGAATACCAATTGCATTGTAATCGGCTCTAAACGCCAGCCTTGAGGCGCGCTTTTTTAGTTTTCTTAAATCTTATTATCTTTATATTCCGTAGAATCTCTTTATGCGCTCATCCATGTCAAGCACCAGCCTCATCTTTAGCGAGGTGTGCGGCCTTGCCCAGTAAAATGCCTTGTGCTCGTTCTGCATGATGACAACAGGCTCTAACTTTTCAATATCTGTGCTGAATATGTGGTAAACAAGATCATAGCCAGGGTACCTGACATAAAACTTCCCGGAATATGCCTGCTTCTCGCCTGTTGCAAGAATTCCTGTCTCTGCCCACAATGCCCTGGCAATTGCATCCAACGGTGTTTCGCCTGGGTCAATTTTTTCCGCAGGAACGCCCTACTTGTTGCCTTCAGGCTTGTGACCCTGCCTCAGAAGCATAAGAAACTTCCCGTTATGGCTGCAGAAACAGATCACTGTCTCAAAAGCAGGGCTGAAGTTATCAGGCATTTCAGTGTAAAGCATATTATAACCCGGTTAAAGCAGGCTTAAATAATTAGGGGATAAATATAAAAGCAAGAACAGGAAATAGAGTAGCATGGCATTAATAGCAGGCATTGATGAAGCGGGCAGGGGGCCGTGCATAGGGCCTCTTGTGATATGCGCCTACATGATTGACGAGAAAGACATGGGCCTTCTGGCAAACATAGGGGCAAAGGATTCAAAGCTTTTGTCAGCGCCAAAAAGGCAGAAGATGTTTGCAGAGCTGCAGAAAGCGGCAAAGGCATACGAGCTGATTGAGATTCAGCCTGCTGAGATAGATGCTGCTGTTGAAAGTGAAACAACAAACCTGAACTGGCTTGAGGCTGAGAAAGCTGCAATCATGCTGAACAAATTAAATCCGGATATTGCAATAATAGACTGCCCTTCACCGAACTTAAAGGCATACAAGGATTTTATCATGGGGCTGCTTAAGAAAAAAACAATGGAGCTTGTCATCGAGCACAAGGCTGAACGGCATTTGCCTGTTGCAGCTGCAAGCATCATTGCAAAGGTTACAAGGGACAAAAGGATTGAAGAGATTAAAAAAGAGATTGGAGAAAACTTCGGCTCAGGATATCCTGCAGACCCCAAGACAAAAGAATTCATTGCAAAGAACTGGAAAGCGCATTCTGACGTAATGAGAAAATCATGGGGCACGTACAAAGCCGCTGCGCAAAAGTCATTGAAAGAATTCTAACGCGCTTGCCTATCACAAGGAGAGGTATTTGCGGTCCATATTCCCCGGTCTTCCCTGTAGTGATATGCCCCTGCACGGGCCCACACCCATTCTTTATGCTCCAAAATATTGTTAATAAAGCCAGCCTCCGGCATAAAAGAAATGGCATTCTCTTGGGCATTGAGAAGAGCAATAAAGCTGCAGGAAACGAAACCCATAAATAGGTACTGCCCTGTATTCTATCTAACAATGAAAATACTGCTTGTTTACCCGAAATACCCGGATACATTCTGGAGCTTCAGGCATGCACTGAAGTTTGTTGCAAAGAAATCAGCTTTTCCGCCCCTGGGCGCCCTGACAGTTGCCGCAATGCTGCCTGAAGAATGGGAAAAAAAGCTCGTTGATGAGAATGTCTCAAAGCTGAAGGACAAAGACATAGAATGGGCTGACATGGTTTTCATAAGCGCAATGCTCGCGCAGGGAGAAAGGGCAAAAGAGATTATACAAAGATGCAGGGAAAAAGGGAAAACAATTGTTGCAGGCGGGCCTGCGTTCACATCTCAGCATGAAAAATTCAAAGATGTTGGCCATTTTGTCTTAAACGAGGCTGAAATCACCCTCCCGCTGTTTCTTGAAGACTTAAAGCAGGGCAGATTAAAGCATGTTTACACTTCAGAGGAAAGGCCGGACATAACAAAGACGCCGCTGCCTTTATGGAATCTGATTAATTTCAAAAAATACTCGTCAATGGCGGTACAGTATTCAAGAGGCTGCCCATTTAACTGCGAATTCTGCGACATAATAATAATGAACGGCAGGATTCCAAGGACAAAAACAGCTGGACAGGCAATAAGCGAGTTCCAGCACCTGTATAATGCAGGATGGCGCGGCTCTGTGTTTATCGTGGATGACAATTTCATAGGCAACAAGACGAATGCCAAGAAAATGCTGCCTGAGCTTATCAAATGGCAGGAATCGCACAAACACCCGTTCGTGTTTCTCACAGAGGCAAGCGTCAATCTTGCAGAAGACGAAGAGCTTATGCAGATGATGAGCAGGGCAAACTTCCACAAGGTGTTCTTAGGCATTGAAACCCCGAACATTGACAGCCTCAAGGAATGCGGCAAAATGCAGAACACAAACAAGGATCTTGGCGAAGCTATAAGGGCTATACACAGCCACGGCATGCAGGTTATGGCCGGGTTCATAGTCGGCTTTGACAATGACAATGAAATGATTTTTGACAGGCAGATGGGCTTTATACAGAAAGCAGGCATTGCCACTGCAATGATAGGCACGCTCACAGCCCTGCCGAAAACCCAGCTATGGCAGAGGCTGAAAAAAGAAGGAAGGCTCAGGGGCGATGCCACAGGGGAAAACACTGAAGCGAGTGTCAACTTTGAGCCGAAAATGGGCAGGAAAAAGCTTGCGGAAGGATACAAAAAGCTTGTTTTAAGGGCATATTCATACAAGAACTATTATCAGAGGGTAAACACGTTTCTTAAGGATTACAAGCCTACTGCGGTTTCAAGAATAAGCAAAGCAGACCTCAGAGCTTTCGTAAGAAGTGTCTGGAGAATAGGGCTTTTTTCAAAAGCAAGCCCGAGGTACTGGAAGCTGCTCATAAAAACCGGCCTGACAAAAAGAAAGGCGGTTCCTGTAGCTGTTGAGCTTGCCATCTGCGGGCTTCATTTCAGGAAGTTTGCAAAACGGACTGCAAAGGCAGCGCAAAACATATAGTCACTGGCATCCTTTATGTTTTGATAAAGCTATGTGAAAAGCTTATAGGAAGGCTGGCGCAAAACATTTAAATACGCTCTTTATCTACATATCATCTGTAATTTGAGGCAAAAAGAGGAAACAATAGCGCTATAAAATGCCCGCAATTAAAAAACTGGTGATGAAGGGCTTCAAGTCTTTTGCAAAAAGAACAGAGCTTGATTTCAATAATAATTTCTCCGTTGTCCTGGGCCCGAACGGCTCCGGGAAATCAAACGTCACAGACGCAATATGCTTTGCGCTCGGCACAAGTTCTTCAAAAACTCTTAGGGCTGAAAGCTCTGCAAAGCTCATATACCACGGCGGTGAAAAGGGAAATCCTGCAAAAGACGCCGAGGTGAGCATTGTGTTCGCAAATGACAGCAAGCAGTACCCCTTAGAAGGCGACGAGTTCGCTGTCACAAGAATCCTGAAACACTCGGGGCAGAGCGTTTACAAGCTTAACAGCAAAACAGTCACAAGGCAGCAGATCCTCGACTTATTGGCAGCCGGAAGAATCAACCCCGACGGCCACAACATCATACTTCAGGGGGAGATAACGCATTTCGCAGAAATGCGGCCCAACGAGAGAAGGGAAATAATAGAGGAGATAGCCGGGATATCCGTGTTTGAGGACAAGAAAACAAAAGCGCTGCTTGAGCTTGAGAAAGTGCAGGCAAGGCTGAACGAGGCTGAGATAATACTCGCCGAACGGCAGAAAACCCTTAACGAGCTGAAGGCGGACAGGGATTCTGCGCTGCAGTTCAAGGACAGGGAAGATCTGCTTACAAGAAGCAAGGCGACAAAAGTAAGCATGCAGGTGAAAGACCTTGAGGAAAAAACAGCAAAGGCAGAGGGTGCAAAAGCAGGAATCCAGAAAGAGGTTGACGACATAAAGAAAGCGATTGAAGAGATGAAGGCAGAGGTTGCCGCAAAGAACAATGAGATAGCTGAAATCACAAAGCAGATTGACGAGCACTCCGGAGTAAAGCAGAAAGAGGTTGCAAAAGGCATTGAGGACATAAAGGAAAGCGTTGCAAAAAAGCAGGCAAGAAAAGAAGTCTGCGAAGGAGAAGTCGGGAAGCTTGTCAGCAGGAAGAAGGGGCTTGAAGGCGAGATAAAGAAGATTAATTCTGACATTGCAGAGCTTGAGAAAAAGAAAAAGCTTGCAGAGAACAGGGCGGGCATGTTTGACGATGACGAGAAAAAGATTACTGCAAAGATTGACGTGTGGAAAAAGAAGCATGGGCTTGCAGACGCTGAAACCGCAAACAAGAGGATTGGAGAGATTGATGCTGAGCTTGAAAAGCTTGACAAAGAGATATTCGCGCTTAACCAGAAAAAGTCTGATGCGGACAGGAGAAAGACAGTTGCCGAGCTTGAACAGAGGGGTGTTGAGGCGAAAATAGATGAGATACAGAACAGCCTTGCAAAGGACAAGGAAAAGCTTGCGCAGCTGAAAATCAAAAGGGATGAATTCAAGGAAGTAACCAAAAAGCTCTCATCTGCACTGAATGAAAGTTCCGTGTTTGCAATGCAGCTGCAGAATGCAAGGGCAAAGGAAGCGGAAGAGCTTGAAACGCTTGCAAAGCTCAGGGCGCGGGACATAGGAATAAAGGAAACAGCAGCAAGCGACATTGCGCTGCAGAAGATAAGGGAAGCGAACATTGACGGCGTCATAGGCACTGTCAGCGAACTCGGCACTGTAAGCTCAAAATACGCTGTCGCGCTTGAGGTTGCGGCAGGCCCGAGGCTGAAAAGCATTGTCGTAAACACTGATTTAACAGCCGCAAAATGTATCAGCTATCTCAAGGAAAACAGGCTCGGCGTTGTCACGTTCCTGCCGATGAACAGGATGCAGGAACGGGCGATGGACTCTGAGGCTGAGAAGCTATTGAAAGAGGCAGGCGTTATCGGGCTTGCAACAAGCCTTGTGTCGTTCGAACCAAAATACAAGAACATTTTCAAGTATGTTTTCGGCTCAACAGTCATTGTAAACGACCTGAACACTGCAAGAAAGCTAGGCATAGGCAGGGCAAGGATGGTCACGCTTGAAGGCGACCTTGCAGAGCAGAGCGGGGCAATGACAGGCGGCTTTAGGAGAAAAACAGGCATGGGCTTCAGGGAAAAGGAGCTTGAGCATGACCTTGAAGGCTCAAACGCAGAGCTTGCAAGGCTGCAGGAAATAATCAAAGTAGTTGAGGACAAGAGAACAAACAATGACGAGGAAATATCGCAGCTCAGGGAAAGGAAGGCTGTTCTTGAAGGCGAGCTGTCGCTTGCAAGCGAGTCAGAGGAAGTTGTAAAAAACATTGAAGAGCTGAAAGAAAAGAGGGCAGGGTTCGAGAATGCGCTCTCTGCCGCCGTAAAAGAGCTTACAGAAACAAATGCAAGGCTGAAAGAGCTGATGGACGGCTCTGACAGGCACAAGCAGGAAAGAAACGGGCTAAGGGAAAAGGCCACAAAGGCCGGCAAGGCAAGCATGGAAGAGATTGCAGGCATGGAAAGCGAGCTGAATGCGATAAAAGAGAGCAGGATGAAGGAAGAAGGGCAGAAATCAACGCTTGACATGCAGAAAGGCCTGCTTGACAACGAAATCCAGAAAGTAAATTCAATAATCGCAGGGAACGAGAAGAGCAGGGAAGACTTCTACAACGAGATAAGGCAACTGAATGACGAACTTCTTGCAGCTAAAGAGCAGCTTAAGGAGCTTGAAAAGGCGCAGAGCAAGGTTGCATCAGAGTTCCAGCAGATGTTCAAAAAGAAAGACAAGCTGAAGAGCATGATTGCAGAAACAGAAGGCAGGGTCATAAGGCAGGAAGAGAGGCTGATGCACACTGAGGAGAAAGAAAACACGTTCAGCGTAAAGATTGCAGAGCTTGCGGGCGAGCTTGCAGGCGCGCAGAAAGAGTTTGAGCAGTACTCAGGCGCCCAGCTGAGAAGGGGGCTTACGCTTGAGCAGCTTAACACTGAAATAAACGTGATTGAAAAGGAAATGAAGCAGATGGGCAACATAAACATGCGCGCACTGGAGATTTACGAGAAGGCGAGCGAGGAATGCAAACAGCTGCTTGAGAAGAATGAGAAGCTGAAGATAGAAAAGGAAGATGTCCTGAACATGATGCACAGCATTGAGGACAAGAAAAAAGGCTCTTTCATGGACGTGTTTGACAAGCTCACAGGGAATTTCAAGCAGATATTCTCATCGCTTTCAGCAAAAGGCGAAGTAAACCTTGTTATTGAAAACCCCGAGGACCCGTTTGCGGCAGGCGTCGGCGTCACAGTAAGGGTCGGAAGCAACAAGTTCGTTGACATCATCGGATTCTCAGGCGGAGAAAAGACACTGGCTGCGCTGGCATTCCTGTTTGCAATACAGGAGTTTGACCCTGCGCCGTTCTACCTCATGGACGAGGTTGATGCTGCGCTGGACAAGATGAACTCTGAGATGCTTTCAAAGCTGCTGTCAAAGTACTCTGAAAAAGCCCAGTACATTGTAATTTCGCACAATGACGGCGTAATTTCAGCTGCCGATTCTGTGTATGGCGTGTCTTTGCCTAAAGACGGGTTTGGCATGTCAAAGGTAGTAAGCCTCAGGATATAAGGGTTATAAATCTGCAGCAGCGCTGCTGTTTTCGCGAGGGAGCCTGATTGGCACTATTTTAACTTTGTTATAGTAAAACATATAGGTTAAACCATAATGATATTTATATACTTCTTTGGTATGGTATATATTGCTCGGAAGAGCAGACAAGGACAATTCGGTTGCCCTGGAAAGGGTGTGTCCGTACAAGCCTCTGTCAGGTGTTCAGCCATGTAAACGGCGTCTGGACTATAACTCGCCGTTGAAGCCTGCACTTGTTAAGCTTCCTTACGGCGCGAATGAGACCACCTTTAAAGCTGGCCGAAAGGTTACGTTTTGGATCGGCAACGGCTTGAGGAACTCTTTCACCGAGTCCAGTTGTCAGCAAGACAGGCGCGGACAATTCGGTTGCCCTGGAAAGGGCGCGGCCATACAAGCCTCTGTCAGGTGTTCAGCTATTAATGCGGTGCCTGGACTATAACTCACTGCACGAAACCTGCATTTGTTAAGCTTCCTTATGGCGCGAAGAAGATAACCTTTAAAACAAGCCAATAGGTTAAGTTTGGATTGGCAGTTGTTTAAGGAACTTTTTCACCGAGTCCAGACGTCTTAATCAAAGGTGAATCAAATGGCGAAGAAAGCTGCTAAAAAAGCAAAATACATGGGAAGGGAAGCAAGCGGCAAGGGCAAGGAGTCCAAGGTCAAGAAGCTGCTTAAGCTGTTCTCAAAGAAGAAAAAGAAGAAGTAAGCCTTATTTCTTAATCTAACAAGCAAACTTTAAATAGTTCTGTAAGTTCATCCGCATATATGGGCTTAGATAAAATAGTAGAGCTTGAAGGGCTTGCAGAAAGCAAAGAACTGCTTGCGCCCATGCCTTATAACAACCCAAACAGGGATGCTGAAACATTCTATAGATTTATAGAAGGCTATGCCTCATTAAAGGGTTGGCTGATTTCTGTGAAAGAGTTTACATATCATGAGCAATTAAAGGAAAGTGTGCATAAAGCAAGAGCAGGAATAAGAGAACGCCGCTTCAACGCCCGGTTCTTCTTAAACTGCCTTGATATTCTTCTGGCGCCTTTTAAATTTATTGATGTAATTGCTATGGGCTCGGGGATGGGCGACGTGAAGTTTGACGAAAAAACAAAGGGCTTTATCGTCCGTACTCCAAGATATGAAGGCATTTTTGGGTTGTTTGGCTACACCAAGGTGCATGAATACAAGCACATATATCATTATCTTATTTCCAATGATTTGAAAGAAATGGGCCTTATTAGCATAGACGGATACCATGATATTTTTGCAGAGCCCAACAGCCGTGTGCCATCTTATGGCAGCCTGAAGAGGTTTGAACAAAGGATATTGCAAAGGATAATAAGAAAAGAGAAGAAAAGCAGCGGCCTTTGATTATGCTTTTGCACAACAATAAATATTTCTCACTAATGTTCGAATCTTTTCTTCATCTTTCAGACTCGAAAAGCTTATTAATGATTACTTCATCTACAATTTGATTTTAAAAGAGAGGCATGATGTTTTTTGGCGCAGACAAAGCTTACAGACGATAAGGGAGAATTGAAATCAGGCAGGACAATTGCAGACGAGCTTGCAACAAAGCAGAGAGAGATTTCAATTTCAGAATTCTTTTTGAAGAATAGGCACCTGCTCGGGTTTGACAACAACAAAAAATCACTATTGACTGCTGTTAAAGAGGCTGTTGACAACTCACTGGACGCTGCTGAAGAAATGAAGATAGCGCCTGAGCTGAAAGTAATAATAGACACTGTCGGCGAAGACAGGTACAGGGTGATTGTCGAGGACAACGGGCCTGGAATTGTGAAGGAGCAGGTCGGAAGGGTTTTCGGCAAGCTTTTGTACGGAAGCAAGTTCCACCGCCTGAAATGCTCAAGGGGCCAGCAGGGAATCGGGATTTCAGCTGCAGCAATGTACGGCCAGCTCACGACAGGAAAGCCGATTAAGATATGGTCAAAAATATCCCCAAAAAAGCCGGCATATTACTTCGAGCTGTTCATTGACACTAAAAAGAACGAGCCTAACATAACAAAGCAGGAAGAGATTGAATGGCCTGAGAAAGAGCACGGCATAAAGCTTGAAATAGAAATGGAAGCAAAGTACGGCAAGGGCAAGCAGAGCGTTGACGATTACCTGAAGCAGGTTGCAATCGCAAATCCGCACGCGCACATTGTTTACATAACGCCTGAAAAAGAAATAATGGAATTTCCCTCTGTGACAAAGCAGATGCCGAAGGAGCCTAAGGAGATAAAGCCGCACCCGTACGGAGTTGAGCTCGGCATGCTTATCAAGATGCTCAAGGAAAGCAAGGCAAACACTGTTTCCGGGTTTTTGCAGGCAGAGTTTTCAAGGGTAAGCCCGGCTGTTGCAAAAGAAATCTGCGACAAGGCAATGCTTGACATGAAAACAAAGCCCTCAAAAGTTGAAGTGCCACAGGTTGAGGCAATGTACAAGGCGATACAAACAACAAAGATTATGTCACCCCCGACAGACTGCCTTATCCCCATCGGTGAAGAGGCGCTGCAAAAGGGGCTTAAGAAAGAGGTTGCAGCAGAGTTTTACACAGCAGTCACAAGACCGCCTGCGGTTTACCGCGGCAACCCATTCCAGATTGAAGTGGGGCTGGCATTTGGCGGCGCGCTTGAATCAGAAGAGCTTGTAAAGGTGATGAGGTTTGCAAACAGGGTGCCGCTGCTTTACCAGCAGGGCTCATGCGCAAGCTATAACGCTGTTGTTGATACAATGTGGAGGAATTACGGGCTTGGGCAGAGCAAGGGCGCGCTGCCGACAGGGCCTGCATTGATTCTCGTGCATATGTCATCAGTATGGGTGCCTTTTACATCAGAGGCAAAAGAGGCCATTGCATCTTATCCTGAAATCACGCATGAAATGAAGCTTGCGCTGCAGGAGTGCGGAAGGCAGCTTGGGATTTACATCAGGAAAAACATAAGGGCAAGGGAGCAGAAAGACAGGGTTAATTTGTTTGAAAAATACATACCAGAGGTTGCAGACGCGCTGGCACGGCTTTCGGGCGGGAAAAAGGAGAGCATAATCGCGTCAATGCAGAAAATGCTCAAGAAGAACATGCAGAACATCATACAGGAAGCAATGAACGGTATTGAGGAGAAGAAGGAAGACGACGGAAAAAAAGGTGAGGAAAAGTGACAACAGCCAAACAATCGCTGGAAAAGATAGGCAAAAAGCTCGTTGACGACATTGAGAAAGGCAAGAACCCGGAGATAGAGCTTCCTGTCAGGGCATTGTCAAACATCATATACGACAAGAAAACATGCACGCTGACAATGGGCAAGAATATTGCAAAAAGGTATTTCTTCAATGTGGCGCACGCAAAAAAGTTCATGCAGACCGTAGAGGTTGCAGCAATAAGCAAGAACCTGCTGGAAGAGGGGAAGCACGCAAGCCTGAGAGACGTGTTTTACATGGCAAAAAGGACCATTCCAAACACAAAAGTAAACATTGTTGACGAGCAGAGCGAGAGCGACAAGGCAATAGAGGATTTGGAGCTGATATCCGAGAATGCGAGGGAGATGCTGAATATAAACGCAAACAAGATGGGCTCTGTTGCAGGCAAAGTTATCATTGAAGACCAGGGCGACAGGATTGACTGGTCAAAGCTTGGTTCGGGCGGATGGTCAATACCTTCAAATGTTGAAAACATCAAGTTCATAAAGGCAAATGCAAAATACATCGTATACATGGAGAAAGCAGCTGTCTGGGAGAGGCTGCACGAGGACAAGTTCTGGGACAAGCATGAATGTATCATAATGTCATCCCAGGGGCAGACTACACGCGGGATAAGAAGATTACTGCAGAGAATGCAGGAAGAATTGGGGCTGCCTGTTTATGTATTGACTGACTTTGACCCTTGGGGGATCTACATTTACTCTGTCTTAAAGTACGGCTCTATCAGCCTGGCACACATCACTGAAAAGCTCGCGGTCTCAGGCTGCAAGTTCCTTGGGATTACTGCTGATGATATTCTAAAGTACGACCTTAAGAAGCACTTCATAAAATTCGAGGAGAATGACTCAAAAAGGCTTGCGCAGATTTCAGGCTATGACTGGTTCAAGGACAACAAGGATTTCCAGAGGCAGTTCAGGATGATGAAAGAGTTCAAGGCGAAAGCGGAAATCCAGGCAATGTCAGCGCGCGGGATTTCATTCATCTCAGAGAAGTACCTGCCTGACAAGATAAAGAACAAGGACTGGATTGAGTAGTCCCATTAGATTTATATACTCTCTTTCTCATTTTATGCTTCATGGGAAGAGGCTCGCTTAGCATTGGAAAAATCTACGGCATAAGCATCAATCTGCATTATTCCTGGTTCCTGATTGTCGCCTTAATGGCATGGTCGCTTGCAATAGGCTATTTTCCCGCGCAAATACCGGGGAAAAACGAAGCCCTGTACTGGCTGATGGGTGTTCTTGCAGCGCTGCTTTTGTTTGCATCTGTCCTTCTCCATGAGCTCAGCCACAGCATTGTTGCAATCAAAAACAGGATTAAGGTTGAAAGCATAACGCTGTTCTTTTTCGGCGGAGTTGCGCAGGTGCACGAAGACGGGTTTAACGCTGCAAAAGAGCTTAAGGTTGCAATTGCAGGGCCTTTGGCCAGCTTTGCGCTGGCGCTTATCTTTTTCCTTGTTTCAAAAGTGTCAATGGCGTACGTCAGCAGCGTGCTAGCATACGTGGCAGGCATAAACCTTGTGTTAGGCATTTTCAACCTGATTCCGGGGTTTCCGCTTGACGGGGGCAGGGTGTTCAGGGCAATACTCTGGTGGAAACTTAAGGACCTGAACAAGGCAACGTATTATGCAGCGCAGGCAGGAAAAGTGTGCGCAGTGCTTTTAATAATAACAGGCGTCATGGGATATTTTGCAGGCAGGATTGACCTGTGGTACATACTGCTCGGCCTGTTCCTGTATTCAGTTGCAAACAGCAGCTACAGCCAGACAGTGCTCGGCAGCATACTGAAAAAAGTTAAAGTAAAGGATATCATGATGAAGAAGTTCAGGACGCTTGACGCAGGAAGCAGCGTGCTCAAGGCTGATTTCAAAAAAGTCATATCTTCTGACCAGTGGATATATCCTGTGAAAGCAGGCAGAAAGATTATAGGCGTTGTTTCGCAGGAAGCAATTGAAAAGGCAAAGGTGTCAGGCAGGAAAGCAAAGATAGGGGATATTGCAACGCCGATTGCAAAGGTAAAAAGCGTCACCCCGGATGACGACTGCATGAAAGCTTATGAGCTGATGGCAATGCAGGGCATGGAAATACTTCCTGTAATGGGCAAGGGCAAGGCCATAGGCATTGTAAAGGCTGCGACCATCAGCGAGATTCTGAGCATTGAAAATGCAAAGAAAAGGAAGTAAACCGGGGACGAAAGATATATAAATAGACCAACTTTTTAATCTCTGACGATAGTTGCTCCGGTAGCTCAGTCGGTAGAGCGCACGGCTGTTAACCGTGCGGTCACAGGTTCGAGTCCTGTCCGGGGCGCTTTATAGTCGCGCAAACCGCAGAAGGCGGCTTGCTTCAAAGCGTGTGGCCCTGCGAATGGCTGCAAAGGATGCGGGCTCGAACAGGGTGAGACGCCCGCTCGGGTTGATAAGGGTGAAACCCTTATTGGGCCTTTAGCTTAGCTTGGTAGAGCACTCGACTGATAATCGAGAGGTCGCGAGTTCAAATCTCGTAGGGCCCATTTTTCTTTTGCAATGGCTTGATTCATGCCAAAATCCTATATTCTGCAATATACAAATGGTTTTAAAACCCGAATACATCCAAATAGCAAAAGAGGGATGCGAAAAGCATGGATTACCTAAAACCTGTATTCTAAACACAGTAAGAATAAAACCGAACTGTAGAATACCCCCAAATCCGTGCTCGCAAAATCCGCAAGGCGCGAAAAGCCTAACCAGACCGGGGTCTCGTCAGGAAACTGAAAGAGGCGAAGAGCTTCGGCTCAACCTGTGTTGTTTAGGCTCGCAGGGCCCTTTTATCGCAATTCTTATAAACTCGTGAACGATTACACAACTGCAATGAAAGTAAGGCTTAAAAACGGGACTGAGAAGCACTTCCGCACTGTGTGGATGAAAGGAAACAGTGTGTACATGATTAACCAGCCGTTGCTGCCCCATCAGTTCAAAATCTTCAAATGCAAGACATATCCTGGGACTATTGCAGCTATTAAGGACATGACTGTCCGCGGTGCAGGGGCTATCGGCGCAACAGCAGGCTATGCAATGGCGCAGGCTGCGATTGAATCGCTTGCATGCCGTGACGAGACAAAAGCGCTTGCTTACATGCTAAAAGCAAGGGAAGAAATAAGGAGCGCAAGGCCCACTGCCCAAAACCTGTTTTATGCTGTTGACAGGGTGTTTAAGGCAATAGCTGGTGAAAAAAACGGGATTAAGGCAATGGCGAAGGCTGCTGTGAAAGAGGCAATGCAGACTGCTGATGATGATGCAAACGCGTGCAGGAAGATTGGCGAGTTTGGAATGGAAATTCTTGAAGGAAGGAAGAATGTGCTCACGCACTGCAATGCAGGCTGGCTTGCTTTTGTTGACTATGGCTCGGCTTTGTCTCCTGTCTATGCCGCGAAAGCGGCAGGCAAAGATATTGTTGTTTATTCTGATGAAACAAGGCCCAGACTGCAGGGCGCAAACTTAACCGCATGGGAGCTTTTTAATGAGGGTATAGAGCATTATGTGATTCCTGACAATGCAGCAGCCGCTTTCATGAGGGAAGGAAAGATTGATGTTGTGATAGTGGGGGCAGACAGGATAGCTGCAAACGGAGACACTGCGAACAAGATTGGCACTTATGAAAAGGCATTATGCGCAAAGGCAAACGGAATACCATTCTATGTGGCTGCGCCGACCTCAACGATTGATGTTAAATGCAGGACAGGAAAAGACATACCTATTGAGTACAGGAGCGAGGATGAGGTGCACTGGGTTTCCGGAGTTACAGAATCAGGGAAAAGAACCAAAGTAAGAGTAACCCCAGAAGGATCAAAAGCCCTCAACCCTGCGTTTGACGTGACTCCTGAAGACCTTATCCTCGGGATTATAACAGAGAAAGGAATTATCTATAACTCCCACGGCCTCAGCCTTGGACGGATGCTATAAGGCCAGCTTCTGCACTTTCTCATCAGGATTGATTTCCATGTACTGCACAAACACTTTTCTGCCTTCAAACTCTTTTGGCAGGATAATGTTCCGGATTAGCAAAAGGAGATTTTCATCTTTCTGTTTTCCGCTAAGCGAGCTGATTAATGCAACATGGCAGTATGATTCACCTGCTTTTGGGTCATATTGCGCGCATGTTGAAACAGCGCCTGTAAGCGCATAGCCCAGATCCATTATTTGCCTTGAGAATTGTTTTACAAAGCGGCCATTTGAATCCATCACTTCTGTTTCCAGGCTCATTTTCAGTTCCTGAAGTCTTCGGCAGAAAGCCCTGCCTTGCTGTACGCCATGCGCACAGGATAATCGCTGAATTTGTCCGGAAGCATTGCCTGCATAATATCAGCGTCAGGCCATTCCCCCCACTTGTTGGGCTGATGGATTCTTGCCTGTATCTTCATCTTTGAGATTACAGGAGTGCAGACAAGAAGATAGCCATTCTCTGCCACTCTGCCTGCATACAGCCCTTCCATTCTTCTGCATGCTTCATGCAAATCCTTTGTTTTGTCTTCAAGGGCTTCCTGTTTGCCTTTTTTCATTATAACCAGAAGAAGCAGATGTTTGTATATAAAACTTCCTTAATGCCGGCTTAAGCCACTCCGGTGGCTAATCCCACGGCTCTCGCCGCAGGACTCCGGCGTGAAAAAATGGATTTCAGAATTGTTGGAAAATCAAATGCTTTTTTCTCGCGCCTTAAATACTATTTTCAGCAGCTTTGTTGGATTTTACGGTTTTTCTGAAAAAAAGCGTGTTTTTTTCAGGAAACGCAATTAAAGAAAGCAAGATACACAAGCAGATGCAATCTTTAAACAGGAGTGTTCAGGTGCAGGAAGAGAAAGGCTTAAATATGTGTTATATAAGTATATATAACATGAAACGGCCCAAAAGCATCCTGCATTACCCGCAGCTTGACACTGTGCTGATGGTTGAGAAATTCATCTACGACCATTCAGGCGAGTTCAAGAAACGGGCATTGTGGGAGCACCTTCCGCGGAAGATAATGTACCAGACATTCTGCGTAATAATAGATTATCTTCTGTATTCGCACAAGATTGCGAAGGACAAGACAGGAGTAATCGGGTGGATATGGGATCCGGAAGGGGCAAGGTATTACCTTCAGAGACCGCATCTTATGTGGCGTAAATGAAATCAAGGATAGCTTTTGGAAATGAGTCAGTAGAAGCAGCATTCTATGCGCTTGAATCTTCAAAAACAGAAGAAAAAGAATTATATAAGCAGTTGGTTAAGGCATTTGAAAAGATTGAAAAAGACGCTTTTTCAGGAAGGCAGATACCAAAAAAGCAGATTCCCGGCTTTTATTATGAAAGATACAATGTTGAAAACCTGTGGAAATATAACCTGCCTAAGGCGTGGCGTCTTATCTATACAATAAAACAAGAAGAGATAGAGGTTGTATCAATCATCCTTGAATGGCTTTCTCACAAGGAATATGAAAGGAAGTTCAGGTACTAATCCCTTCCCAGTATAAACGGATCTTCTTTTTTCTTCTTTCTGTCATATCCGGTTACATAAACCTTAAGCCATTCAAATTCAGGCTTGATTGTGAAGCGCCTCATATAATCAAGGTCACTGAGCGCAGTGTCAAACATTGGCATGAGATATACAACAATGCACGGCTTGTTTCCTTCTGCTCCGGCAATGACTTTCCCGTTTGCCAGTTCCTGGGCTCCAACCCTTGAAACGCGGCTACTGAATGAATAGCCGCTCGCCCTTATGCTGTCACTGTATGCTTCATCAAACCTAAGCCTTGACT
>DUKS01000027.1:28893-32262 GCA_013329215.1 Nanobdellota archaeon
CTGCTTATATTTAAACCTTATTCCACAATGCTTCCTTCATCAATGTCATGTTCGGGCGCCAAAAGCACCACGTGCTCTTTTGAGCTGTCTGATGCAGCCAGCAGCATTCCGTTGCTTTCAATTCCCCTTAACACAACAGGCTGGAGGTTTGTGATTACTATTATCTTCCTTCCCATCAGCTTTTCAATCGGGTAGAATTTTTTTATGCCTGCAACAATCTGCCTAGGTTCCATGCATTTGCCAAAGCTCACTAATAATATTACCAGCTTTTCAGCGTTCGGGTGAGGCTCTGCCTTGATTACTTTCCCAACCCTGATATCCAGCTTTTTGAAATCATTGTAGCTCACGTGGTTGCATGCTTCGCACACTTTCATTTGTACAGATGCAGGCTCCTTGTGTTCTTCTTTTTTCATTTCCTTTACCTCCTGTTTCATCATGCTCCTTTCTTCCAATGGCTTTCCGCTTTCCTTGTCAATCGGCTTTTCTTCTTTTGTCAAGCGCTCTTTGAAGTATTCAGTGACTTTTGACGTCTTTTGCTTTAGCTCTTCTATTTCCTTGTCTTCCAGCTTGTGGAAGAGAAGTTCTATCTTGTTTAATTGCTGGTTTGGCTTTATTTCCAGCTTGTTTATCTTTTTCCAGTTCTGGTCTGTTGCATTAAGCATCTTGAGTATTTTTTCTGAAGTTTGCGGCAGGAAAGGCTGGACCAGAAGAGCTATCATTCTTGACATGTTTGCACAGACGTACAAAACGTTCTTTGACTTTTCAGGCTCTTTCCACGGCTCATTGTCCTGGAAATACTTGTTTGCCATTGAAGACAATCTCATTGTTTCTTCCAGCGCTGCTCTTAATTCAACCTTTTCAAAGGAGGCTATTACAATGTCTGTCTGCTTTTCAACCTGCTTTAGGAAGGTTTTGTCTTTTGCATTGAGCTTTGCCTTGGGCACTTTATTGCCGTACTTGCTTGCTATGAATGTCAATGAGCGGTTGACGAAATTGCCGAGGTTTCCGACCAGCTCGTTGTTTACCCTGTCCTGGAACTCTTTCCAGTAGAACTCTGTGTCTTTTGTTTCCGGTATGAGGTATGTTGAATAATATCTCCAGTAATCCGGGCTTAAGCCTGTAGATGCAAGGTTTTCACAGAAAACTCCCCTGCTCTGGCTCTTGGAGAACTTTCCGCCTTCAAAATTAAGGTATTGCAGGCCCACTACGTTGTGCGGAAGATTGAATTCTCCGTTTGCCATTATCATGCCCGGGAAGAAAATTGTGTGGAACGGGATATTGTCTTTTCCGACAAAATGGTAGATTTTAGAGCCTTTTTTCTGCCAGAAACTCTTCCATTTGGTTTTAGACCATTCCTTTGTTGAAGAAATGTAGCCGATAGGAGCGTCAACCCAGACGTAATAAACTAAGTCTTCAAAGCCCTTGAACTGCACTGGAATGCCCCACTTGAGGTTTCTTGTGATGCACCTTGGCTTCAAGCCCTCGTTAATCCAGCCCATTGCCAATGCCTTTACCTGCTCTCTCCATTTGCTGCTTTTAATCCATTTTTCTAATTTTGGTGAGAGCTTCTCCAGGTCCAGGAATAAGTGTGTTTTCTCCCTGAATTCAATGTTGCTTGAGCCGCAGACTGCGCATTTTGGACTCTTGAGTTTTTCAGGGTCAAGCATTGTGCCGCAGCTTTCGCACTGGTCGCCTTTTGCCTTGTCGTAGCCGCAATGAGGGCAGGTTCCTTCTATGTACCTGTCTGATAGCTGCCTGTTTTCCTCCTTGCAGAACGGAAGAGTGATTGTTTTTTCCATTATGTAGCCGTGTTTCTTTATTTTTTCTATGAATTCCTGCGTTGTCTTATAGTGTATTGGCTTGCTTGTTCTTGAGAAGTTGTCATAGCTGATGTTAAACCAGTCGTATATGTCCTTGTGTATCTTGTAGTAGAAGTCGCATAACGCTTTTGGTGTTATTCCGTACTTTTGAGCTGCTATTTCTGACGCTGTTCCGTGCTCGTCTGTTCCGCCTATGAAGACAGTTTGAAAGCCACTTAATCTGCAGTATCTTGCGAAGATGTCTGCCGGAAGGTGGGAACCTACTATGTTGCCCAGGTGAGGCACGTTGTTAGTGTAAGGCAGTGCGGATGTGATGAGACGTCGTTCCATAGAGATTAGGAATGAGAATTGAAGTTTATAAGGATTATGGCGTGGGAGACAACTAAAAAGAAAGCCCTTGGGGACACCCCAAACCCCTTATTAGTTTTAATATCAGGTATCGACACAATGTCGACAACTGTACCCAAATTGGGGACAGTTCAAGCACTACGAATTCTTTAGTACCGGCTTGAAGTCGCAATTTGCGACTTCAAGTTATCAAGCAGCTTAAATGCTTCTGTGTCAAACTTTGAGAATGCAAACCATTTCTTTCCCAAATCTTTCAATGAAGCCCCGATATGATACACTTTCTTGTCATCCACTATCAGGAACCTGTCGTGGGACTGCTTAAATTCCTTTATTTCAACAGGCGGATACTGTGAGTTATATTTATCCAAATCTAAAGCTAACTGCCTGGAAATATCCTTGGTGAAAATTGTGACTTGCACATTAGCGTTTCTTTTGCCAAATAAGGTTAAAACTGAATCATCTATATAATTGTCAATGAGAATAATAGATTTATTAGCGGTTCTAATCACATCTGAAATAAATTTATATGCATCAAATATCTGCCCGTCAAAGAATATCCCTTTTTCAGGCTTAATATCCTTGCTCTGTATTGCATCAAATATCTCCTCGAACTTTTTATCATGCTCAATCTGCTTCTTCTCAACAACATCCAATCTTTGGAATACCTGGGCGTTTGCGGAGATAAATCTCCTCATTGCGACAAAAGCGTTTATTATCTGAATGCTTATTTTTACAGCAATATCACTGTTTAAAATTCCAGAGAGCATTGCCACCCCTTGTTCTGTAAAAGCATAAGGCAACTTCCTCCTGCCCCCCCGCCTTGAAGTCACAATTTGTGATTTCAAGTCACTAAATTCAATTTTTGTTCGCTTTTCTTTGTTTGATGTCGCAAATTGCGACATCAAAGAATTAAACTCAGATTCTGTTAATTGGAACATAAATTCTTGCGGAAATCTGGCTATATTCCTTTTAACCTGCTCATTTAGCCGCCTTGTTTCTACATTATAGAGTTCTGCAAGGTCTGCGTCAAGCATTACCTGCATGCCCCTTATTGTATGGATTTTGCTTTTGATTTTGTCTATGCTTAATACTAAATTATTTGTCATTATTCGCACCCTCCATTGAGCAAAGCAAGAAATATCCTTTAAATACCCTGCGCGTGCGTTTGACGAGTGGCAAATGGATTACATATTTCCGGCAG
>DUKS01000027.1:32422-34342 GCA_013329215.1 Nanobdellota archaeon
TTTTTTGGAAACCACTTGACATGCTTTGTGGCAAGTGCTAAAGAAAGCCCCAAGGGAGCGCCCTTGAACCCCGCCGGAGCGGTTGGGTCTGGAACTTCAGTTCCAATAACCCCTGCCCGGCAAAAAGCCTGCCTGCTGCAACCGAAACGTTTATATAGTATTTATACTATAGACTTATAGTAATAATACCATGAAACAAATAACTTTCAGGATACTGGACGCAATGGCAAGAAGCCTCGGGAAACAGCTTTCAATAAGCGGGATAACAAGAAGCATGGAACAAATCCACAAAAGCGCCTTCTATAAAAATACCTATGATGAAATAAAAGAATTGCAGCAGAAGGGCATTATAAGGATTAATGAAGCGGGCAATTCATCATTCCTCAGCCTGAACGCATCATTCAGCGGGATAACAGACATTATGGCTGAAACAGAGATTATAAGAAAAAGGAGCCTGCTTGAGCATTTCCCAAACAAGGCAACTGTGCTTTCTGACATTGAATCAGAATTCAGGAAAGGGGCGCATTTTATTGATTCAATCTCATTAATTGAGCCTGAGAGGAATTTCAGGCTTAACAGGGCAGAGCTGCTTTTTATCAGAAGAACATCCGGCAATGAAGATGCTTCTGATGAAAATATCCTCATTAAGGCAATGGAGCTTGAAAAAAGGCACGGAATCAGGATAGACTGCCTTCTGCTTGATGAAAAAAAGCTCATAGAGATGCTCAGCGCTGATGAAGCCAACCCAATAAAGGCAATGCTCATGGACAAAATTGCAATATGCTCGCCCCAGGCGTTCTGGGCTGTGTTAATGCAAGCAATGCAGGAAGGCAGGCGAATACTGCTGCAGGAATACACCAAGCCAAAGGAAGATGATTTAATGCATAACATGGAAAGGCTGGGTTACAGGGAAATAGGCTGGAAACCGGAAAAAGCCGCCAATTATTCCATTGAGCCGCTGATAGCGGAAATACTGGCCAAAGGCAGCGCAAGAATGACAGAGGCTGTGCCAATACTCCTGGCAAAGAACAGGGCTGATTATTCACTCCTGATATTCCTTTGCAGGAGAGCCCGCCTGGCGGGAAAGCTTCTCGGCATTCTTTCTGCAATGAAAAAGATTAAAAGCAGCAAAGAGCTGGAAATGGCAATAAGGATTATATCCGGCATATACGGCGAGAAAGCAATAAAGGCTGATGAGAAAAGCATAAGGCAAAAGATGAGGCTGTACAGCGCATGGCAATAAACAAAGCAGAGCTGCTTGGATTCCTGGAAGAAGTTGACAAGATACTTGGCAAGCCAGTTACTTTAACAGCAGTGGGCGGCACTGCAATGACCCTGCTGGATCTTAAGGCTTCAACAATAGACATAGACTTTGACCTGAGCGCAGAAGATGTGGATGTATTCAGAAAAGCGGTAAAAAGCCTGCCTCCTGGGCACAGGATAGATATATTCACGGAAGGCATGATATTTTCCCAGCTGCTGCCTTCAGACTATCTTGAGAAATGCATTCCTGTGAAGACAAAGCTTGTGAATATAAAGCTGCTTGCTCTGCATCCTGTTGACATTGTAGTTACCAAGATAGGCAGGCTGAATGAAAGGGATGTCGAGGACATTAAATCCTGCATCAGGAAGTTCAAGCTTGTAAAGAAGGACGTTGAGAAAAGGGCTTTGCAGGTTGTGTATGTGGGAAGAGAGGAGAATTACAGGATAAACCTTGGTTATGCGCTGAAGAGCTTGTTTTAAAGAGATGTATGAAAGGCGGCAGGGGAGCTGGGCTATTCAGTAAATCGCACACCTGAATGCCTATTGCAGTTTACTGTTAAACCAGTCGTATATGTCTTTATGTATCTTGTAGTAGAAGTCGCATAGTTCTCTTGGTGTTATTCCGTATTTGCTTGCTGCTATTTCTGACGCTGTTCC
>DUKS01000027.1:34367-34660 GCA_013329215.1 Nanobdellota archaeon
TAAAAATGAGAGATAAATTTAATGAAGATTCAAGGGTAAAAATACCAGCTATACTCCATCTTACAAGAATAGGATATAAATTTTTATCTAAATCCGAAATGACAAATATTGATTTAAATACTAATATTTTTAAAAAACAATTCAAAGAAGGTATTTCAAAAATTAATGAAAAAGATTATTCTGATTCTGAGATTGAGGCATTTGTTAAAGAGATAGATGTTATACTGGAAGATAACGATTTAGGAAAATTATTTTACAAAAGCCTATTGGGAAAATTTAATTGTAAATTAATA
>DUKS01000027.1:34790-35827 GCA_013329215.1 Nanobdellota archaeon
GAAAATTTAATTGTAAATTAATAGATTTTGAAGATTTTGAGAATAATATTTTTAATGTTGTAACTGAGCTCTCCTATAAAAATGGCGAAGACGAATTTCGCCCAGATATTACAGTATTAATTAATGGTATGCCCCTTATTTTTATAGAAGTTAAAAAACCAAATAATCGAGAAGGTATTTTAGCAGAACGAGATAGAATAAATGTTAGATTTAAAAATCAGAAATTTAAAAAATTTATGAATATAACTCAATTAATTCTATTTTCAAATAACAATGAGTATGATGAAGAATCAATAACGCCAATACAGGGTGCATTTTATACAACACCCGATCTAGAAGAGGCAAAATTCAATTGTTTTAGAGAAGAAGATCCAGAAATAAACAAGTCTCTTCTTCCTTTAGATAAGGATATAGAAAAAGAAGTTTTAACTGATACAAATCTGGTCTCAATCTTAGGGACAAGTGAATATTTAACAAATAAGGATATTAATTCGCCAACAAATAGGATAATTACTTCTCTCCTATCTAAAGACCGCATTAAAATAATTTTGGAGTATGGTATAGCTTATGTAAATACCGTAAATAACTTAGTTAGCACAATAGAAAAACATATCATGAGATACCCCCAATTATTTGCAACATTAGCAATTGAAAAAAAGCTGAATAATAAAATTAAAAAAGGGATTATTTGGCATACGCAAGGGAGTGGTAAAACTGCATTAGCATATTTCAATGTTCATTATTTAAAAGATTATTACCAAAAAAAGAATATAATCGCAAAGTTTTATTTTATTACGGATAGATTAGATTTAGCAACCCAGGCAAAAAATGAATTTGAAAACCAAAAACTTTCAGAATTAAGAGATTGGCTTCTTCCAATGCTAATGAATGGACAAGTATTAGTTAATTAAATCCATATTGAAAAATAGCTCTATTAGGTACATTTTCACTGCAAGTTCCTGTCTGCAGTTAAGAGCAAGAAGCTCTGCATCGCTTAAAGCATCGCCTCCCAAGCGACAAAACCGTTCCCGCGGGCG
>DUKS01000027.1:35952-36183 GCA_013329215.1 Nanobdellota archaeon
CCCTATGCGTTTTAGGATGCCTTAGTTGTTATACCCAATTGCTTTTTTCAGCTCTTCAACAGAAGGCAAATCAACCATGTATTTTGATGCAAATATCCTGTTGCTTAGCCCGCCAAGGGCGTATTTAACTTCAATGGAAGTGTTATTCTTGGATAATATAATGCCTATTGGCGCATTGTCTCCCTGCTGGTTCACGTGAGACTTAAAATAATTGAGATAAAGGTTCATCTG
>DUKS01000027.1:36325-38963 GCA_013329215.1 Nanobdellota archaeon
TTCATCTGCCCTATGTCTGCATGACTGCTGCTTATCTTCAAGTCTATGAGGACATAGCACCGCAGATTCTTGTTATAAAACACCAAGTCAGCGTAAAACTGCTTTCTGCCTATTTCCATCCTGAACTGCCTTGCAACAAAGCTAAACCCTTTTCCCAATTCCAGCAGGAACATCTGAAGGTTGATTATTATCCTGTCTTCAAGCTCTTTTTCAGAATGAGAAGAAGGCAAATCAAGAAACTCAAGCACATAGGGGTCTTTCACGATATCCTGCGGATTTCTTATGACCTGCCCTTTTTCTGACAGCTGCAAAAGCCCGCCATGCTTCTTGCTTGCTGAAAGCCGGTAGAACATTCCTGAATCAATTTGCCTTCTTAAGTCCCGGACGCCCCATCTTTCTTGCAGGCACTGCTTTTCATAAAATGCCCTTTCCAAATCATTGCATACAGCCAAAAGTTCAACATAATGGCTCCAGCTTAATTTTCCAGACACTGTCTGGAATTTTGGATAGGTAAGATAAAATATCCTCATCAAGTAAATATTACTCTTGCTGAATCCCTTCCCATGCTTTTGCTGCAAATCTGCAGATAAGTCTTTTAGCAATCTGCTGCCATATTCTGCTTTTTCTTCCCCTTTTTGCTCAAACTCCACAATCTTTCTGCCTATTTCCCAGTAAGTCTGCACAATAATGGAGTTTACAGACTGCAGCGCCCTTCGCCTTCCCTCTTCCAATAACTGACCTATGCCTAAAATAAGATTAGTGTACTCGTTTTTTTGCATAAGCCGAACTTATCGTATCTTGTTCATAAACTCTTCTATCAAAAAACGTCTGTTTTTCCGGCGACCCCTGAAAATTCCCGCAGCGAATCTGAAAATTAGAAACAAAAAAGAAAGATTCAGGCACATATTTCCGGCACTGCCGAAAACTTATTTTCACTTCCTCGTCAAACTGGCTAAGAATTTCGAAAGTGCGGGTTGTTAAGGGCAGAGCCCTTAAGGGCTTTCCAAACGCCTCCTTCTACAAATATTTATAATAAACTTCAAAGAACTTGCGGTACGTTTCTTTGGCTTTTTCCAGCCCAAATCTTATCAAAGGCACGTACTGGCCGCTGTCAGCGGCTTCCAAAGCGCGAATATACCTGTTTCTCTGCGTTTTCCTTATGATTATGGGAAAATATCCGCGCTTAATCAGGATATAGTCCATTAGCATCCTTCCAACCCTGCCGTTTCCGTCTGCAAAAGGATGTATTCTCTCAAACTTATGGTGAAACTTCAGGGCAAGCTCCAAAGGGTGCATTTTGGGGCTGTTTTCATTATACCAGCTAACCAGCTTCTTCATTTCCGCAGGGACATCCTCAGGCTTTGTCAATTCAAGCTTTCTTCCGACAAGAATGTTCGGAATCGTTTTGTATCCCCTGCGCCCGTCTATGTCTTTCATGATGCCCTTATGAATCCATAATATGAAATCCTCGTCAATGTCCCTTGTTGAGCTGAAAAGCTTTGAAAAAACAGCATAGGAATTCTTTGCATCATAGACTTCCCTGAAGTCTGCCTCGCCGTGAACCTTGTCTTCAAACACAATATCAGAGAAGTTCTTAAGGGTAAGCGAATTTCCCTCAAGCGCGTTTGATTCAAACACAAAATTCGCCACAAACCTCTTTTTAACGTCTATCCAGTCCTGCTTGTTCAGTGATTTTTTAATCTCCCTGTATTTAATGTTCATTTCCTCGATTTTCTGCGCTTCTTCAGGAGTTAACGGATAGCCAAGCCGGTATTTCCTCTTTACATAATCTGCCAGAAGGCGGGCAAGCCTGCTGTCAATTTCAAGGGCAAACTTCTTTTTTTCTTCCGCTATCCTGCTTTTTGCCAGCCCCGCCTTTTTGCCGATATATTTTGACAGCTTGTATACGCTGCCGCCTATCCTGACGGATTTCTCGAGGTAAACATATGCTTCCCCCCTTACTCTCCTTTCCTGCACAAAAGCCATGAGATATTGTTATACCTACACATATTTAAATGTTTCGTTTTGCGTAGGTATAACAAAAGCCTGAGAAGCATCAGCTTCGATGGCACAAGCAAAGCCTGCGGGCTTTGCCAATAGAACATGGCTGCATCGCAGCCATCCGCCTTTCCCACGTACGAACTAAATCCCGTATAGCAGACTTAAATATCTCCCTAGGATGAGCTAAAGCACTGCTCACAGTGCCTATAGACACAATCTCATCCTTAATCACCTTATTCTTAGAATCAAGAAGTATAATCAAAAAATGCTCCTTATCCTTATCACAAAGCCTGGGAGAAGCATAAGAGAACACATCCTTATATGCAGCCCTTCCTTCCTGAAACACCGCTTATTCAGCTCAAACACAGCCTTTGGCAGGTCTCCTGCAGTTAAAGAGAAGCAGGCTTATCCAGCAACTTCCCAATGTCCGCCCTTGCTTGAACCTTTCCATTCCATTAGCCCCTTCTTTTTCAATGTTTTCAGGTGATATTTTATGTTGTCGCGAGTCATGCCTAATGTTTTTGCAATTTCTGCTTTTGTAAGTAAAGGATTCTGCTTTGCAAGTTGTAAGATTTTATCTTCTGTTTTGGGGGTAGTTTTGGGGGTAGTTTTGGGGGTAGTCTTTTGGGTAGTCTTT
>DUKS01000027.1:39093-40799 GCA_013329215.1 Nanobdellota archaeon
GGGTAGTCTTTTGGGTAGTTTTGGTCACCTTCTCCCTGTGAAACACAACCCTAAACACATCCCCTGAATTAAAGTCAACCCGAAGCCCGTACTCAGCGCAAAGCTCCCTTATTCTCCTTATCCCTGAGCCAACCCTTTCAACCAAATCAATGCGGAATGCAAGGTCCATAATTAGGGGATTCCTGGGAATGCTTACAGTTCCAAGCTCCTCTTTGTCAAAAAGCAGCCTGCCGGGGTTTGAAATCTCAACCCTGTCTATGAAAATGTCAACCTGCACGTGCCCGGGGGAAAAATAATCCCTGTGCACCATTGCATTGACAAGCGCCTCGCGGATTGCATCCTCGGGCAGTTCAAGCCTGTTCGTCCTTCTCCCACCTTTGATAATGAAATTGGTGTTAAGCTTTGAGATTATATAATCAAAGGCAGACTGATAATTTGAGACAAAATCCCCTGAATATTCCTTTGAGTCAATGATTTCTACCTTTTCGCTGCCCTTGAAGAGCGCGCATATAACCACGGCGTTCATCAGATATTTTTTCAGGTTATTGGTGAAAAACAGCACGCCTGCATTGTTAATTCTTTCCTCAACAAGGAGGTTCAGGTTTTTAAGCAGATGATTAAAAGGAAGCTCAGGAGGAATTTTTGCCTTTTCAAGAAACTTGCTGAATTTGGAATTGTCAAAATCAGCCATTTCAAAATAAGGGCATGCCTTCCTGTCAAAGAACAGCTGGTTTTCCTTCTGGAAAAAATCCCTTATCTCATCCCTGCTGAGCTGCTGCGAGTTTGCGCCTATCCTTATGTAGAAATGCCCTGCCGAAGCATAGGGCTTTTCCTTTCCCTCAGGCACGTGTATAACAGCTGTGTCTTCAATTTGCTCTATGCTTACTTCAAATGAAGGGTCAAGATTCCTTGCAGTGTCGTGAATCCTTGAGCAGTCATCATTTGAAAGCCTTATGCCTGTAATCTCCCTCCTATCATTGACGCCAAGGATTATCTTTCCGCCTGAGGAATTCGCAAACGCGCATATTGTCCTGCCCAAGTCCCCCGGAACTTTTTCCTTGAGCTCAAGCGTGTATCCCTCACCGCTTTTTGCAAGCTCCGCAACCTCTTCTCGGTTCATGGCTTTTTGGTTTCTATGAAGTTGTTCATAAACTCTTCGCCCAAAAAACGTTTGTTTTTTCGGCAACCCCTGAAAATTCCCGCAGCGAATCTGAAAATTAGAAACAAAAAAGAAAGATTCAGGCACATATTTCCGGCATTGCCGAAAGGGAATTTTAACGTCCGTCGTCAAAGCTGGCTCACGTTCTTCTGCGCTGCAGAAGAACACCTGCAAAGCCGAAGGCTTTGCCAATAGAACATGGCTGCATCGCAGCCATTGACTTTCTTTAAGTATCGGATAACCTCATTTTAAGCCGATACCGATATTGAGTTATACCTACAGATATTCAACTTTCTCATTTTGTGTAGGTATAACAATTGTAATCCCGTCGAATTCGACGGGTTTAGGAATGAAGTGGTTACAAAATGTAACCGGCTGAGTTGTACACAAAAGGTGTACAACTAAAATTAAGCGAAAAATTGAACTCTCGACATTTTGTCGACACTTGATGTACGTCTAACAGCGGGTTCAGGGGCGCAGCTCCTGCCGCCTTCCACTTGCCACGAACTCTTGTCAAGTGGTTTCTAAAAATACTATAAAAAACACG
>DUKS01000027.1:41038-44633 GCA_013329215.1 Nanobdellota archaeon
CACGCACACGGCTTATATAGCAAGCTAGCTCTAATCTTGTTTGAGGTGATATTTATGGAACAGGGGCAAACAGAAGTAATAGTTGCGGAGGAATTCATAGGCGAGCTTACAGGCGGATATAGCAGGGAAATAATAAGGCAAATGGCTGAAACTGAAAAAAAGAAAAATGGAAGAAAAAGAGCTTGATTTAAGTAATTGTGTTACAAATTGTAACAGCTCAAATTATCACTAAAGTGCTATAAATATATCACTTTAGTGCAAAAGTATATAAACAAATACACATAATATACACCTAAGTGATATATATGAAAAATCAGCTTCCGATAACAGAAAGGGAAAATTACATCAGCTTCCACGAAACATCATACAAGGATGACTTAAAGCACGCGGAAGACAATGCAATAAAGCATCCGAGATGGGCTGTAATCTCCGGCTATTACGCAATGCACGACATCACAAAGCTGTTCCTCGCAAAAAAGTTTGCAGTAAAGATAACAGGCCCTGAAATACACGAGAGCGCAATAGTTGAGCTGAAGGAAAGAATACATGACGGGAAAACAAGGGAAAAGCTGCTTAAGCTCCTGGCTTCGGCAAAAGACATGTATTTCAATGTCGAGCGCCTGAAAGAAAACACCCTTCCGGAAATGCTCAGGCAGGGAAGGCAGGAGAGAAGAAAATCCCAATATTACAGGGAGGATTACACAAAGGAAAAGAAAACAACCATAGAGACATCCTCATACTTCCTGGACAATATTGCAAAGCCGTTCATAAAAATCATGGAGGCGCTCCTGCATGCTGATTGACGTGTGCATGGGAAACAGGACTTCATGGAAAATACTTATATTAATGGCAGAAGCGCCGGGGAAAGCACTTTCAAAAACAGACATACAAAGGCACACAAAGATAGGGAGCAAGGCGCTTTTAAGATTTATTCTTCTGTTAAAAAAATTCAATGTAATCTCTGAAATGCAGTCAGGAAAAAGATTTCTTTACAGGCTGAACATGGCAAATCCTGTTGTGCCTGCATTGATGTCTGTGATAAATGCGGAAAAAGAGCAGCTTAATGCTGTTTATTTCGATACAGCGATTGCATTAAGGGAATTCGTGTACGGGCTGGCAAACATGGGCATTGAAGGCATTTCAAAAGTTATTCTTTTTGGCAGCGTGGCAAAGCATACTGCATCTGTTGACTCGGACATTGATGTTGCAATCGTTACAAAAGGAAAGAATCCTAGGCTGGAAGCAGATGTTTCAGTCATGTGCGGCGGAATTCAGGAGAGATTTAAAAGGGAAATACAACCGCATTTCCTTACTGAAGAAGAGTTCGGCGCAAAAACAAAGCTTGCCGAGGAAATCCGGAAAGACGGCATTGTTCTTATTTGATTGCAATTAATAATCCTGCTTGAGGGGTTTGGGGCAGAGCCCCAATGGCTTTCTTCCCACAACCTTTATATTCCTATAACTACACTTCATCACCATGACATCACTAACCTTCTACGGCGGAGCAGGAGAGATAGGAGGAAACAAAATCCTGTTGCAAGACAAGAACGTTAAAATATATTTGGACTTCGGAGAATCCTTCACATTTGGAAAGGACTTCTTCTACGAATACCTCAGCCCAAGAACAGTAAACGGGCTGGAAGTATACTTTGAATTCAACATGATACCAAGGATAAGCAAATTATACAGCAAAGAAATGCTGAAAGCAACAAGCCTCAAGCACCAAAAGCCGGACGTAGATGCAATCCTAATAAGCCACTCCCACTCAGACCACGCAGGGCACTTGAGCTTCATAGATGAAGACATTCCTGTTTACATGGGGCACTGCACGCACAAGCTAATCGACGTCTACACAAGACTCTACAAGAGCTTCCAGGATATAGGAATACATAACCAGCTAAAAGAATTCAAGTCAGGAGACAGGATAAAAATCAAGCACGTGGAAATAACCCCGATACACGTGGAACACTCAGTGCCCGGAGCCTACGGCTTCATAATAAAGACGTCAAAAGGAAACATAGTCTACACAGGCGACTTCAGGATGCACGGCCCAAGGGCTGACTTAACAAAAGAATTCATAGCAAAAGCAAAAGCCTCAAAGCCAATAGCAATGCTCTGCGAAGGCACAAGAATGAGCAGTGACGTAGAGCACAACTACACAGAAGAGGAAGTTGAAAGTAAAGTAAATGAAATAACAAAAGCGTCAAAAGGCGCTGTTTTCGGGCATTTTGCAATGAGCAACGTGGACAGGTTCATGTCGTTCTACAACGCGGCAAAGAAGAACAAGAGAATCATGGTGATAGACACGAGGTTTGCATTAATACTGGACAGCCTGAGAGAGCATATAAAAATCCTTCCTGACGTAAGAACAGACAAGAGCATAAAAGTGTACTACAGGATTGCAAAGTCATGCACCTTCTGCGAAAAGGACTACGCAGTCTGGGAAAGGGAATACTTCAACAACAAGATAACATACAATGAAATAAAAAAGAATCCAAGGAAATACCTCATGCACATGCGCTTTGTAGAACTAATGGAATTCGTCTACCTCCAGCCAAAACAAGCTGACTTCATATACTCCAGCTCAGAGCATTTCTATGAAGGAGAGGAAAACGAGGAGGAAAGGACAGTCTGGGAAAACTGGATGAAGCACTTCAAAATCAGGTTCCACAAGGCGCACTGCTCAGGGCATGCAGACAAGGATACTTTAAAACAAGCAATAGAATCCATAAACCCGAAAGCCCTAATCCCAATCCACACGCAGGCTGAGGAAGAGTTTAAGAAGCTGCATAAGAACGTTCTCTTACCAGAAAAGAACAAGATGATAGAGCTTTAGGAGTTCAAGGGCGCGCCATTGTGGCTTTCTTACCACAGCCCGCGTACTGTAAACCCAAAAACATTATTCTCTATCACGCCGTCGTTATCATTCTCAACTTCATAATCAAACGTATACCCGAAAGCTTCAAACGTCCCGGCACCGCCAACAGTTCTTTCAACCTCGTCATAGCCCTGGAAAGGCGCATACAACCCGACAAATACAAGGTCATCAAAAGAGCCGTCAGCAGTGTTGTGCTCAGGCCCGTAATATGTGATATGAATAGACTTCTCCCCGTCATGCAATATGCCTGAATCGCCCTCATGAAAAGTGCTCCACGGAATAGGCGAAGGATGGGAAACAGAGGCGCAGCCGAGAACCAATGCAGCGAGTGCAAGCGCTTTTTTCATTTTAGCCACAGTTAATCAATAATCCGCTAAAATAGCCCCGCTTTATAAATATTCCGCTAAAATAAAGAAAAAGCAGGTTTCAGAAACGTTTAAATATAAAACGCCATACTTTATTTGTATAAACTTGGGATTGAGGTGTTTATCAATGGAATCAAAGATATCAAAGACGTGGCTAATTGCTATTGTAATGCTGCTTGCGCTGGCGGGAATGCAGTCTGCGTTAGCTGCAATATACTACACCCCGACATATGCAAACATTTCTGAAAATTTCATGCTGAATATTACAATAAGCGCATCCCAAAATACAAACATAACGCAGGTTGTTGTTGAGGACATTTCAACAATGCCATTTACCAAGGTTCTGTCTTCA
>DUKS01000027.1:44780-50774 GCA_013329215.1 Nanobdellota archaeon
TTCACATGGTACAACCAAACCGGCCTGGGGGCAAAGCTTATAGACAACAGCACAAACCAGAGCTTTACAATCACGCTTAACAACAGCCTTGCAGGCGCGCCTTCCTCATTCAGGCTAAGGATATGCGTTTACAACACTACAAATGTTACAAGAAACTGCGACAACATAGCTGCAAACGGCCTTGGCCAGGTGGAAAATACCACAGCCACAATCGGCATGGACTTTGGCTTTTCAGGCTATGTGAAAAATGACACAGGCGAACCGCAGCCGAATACGAATGTTACAATCTATGATTTTGTTATGAACAGCAACGGTCCGCCAGGTGAAGTGCCGATTGCATCTGCTTTGACAGACTCAAACGGCCTTTTCAGGCTGTGGGGCATAAACGGCTCAAAAAGCCTGTACAAGATTAAGCTCGTGTATAATAACAGTGTCCCAAGGGCAATGCTTGTAGGGCCGAACCTGCCCCCTTTCCCGGGCAATATGTTCTATCCAATGCCCATGCCACCTGGTGTCCCGGCATTCAAGAAGATGCCTGTAATCAACGGCACAACTTTCTACCTGCAGCCCGCTGCAACTATAAATGTTTCAGCAGTAGGCAATGTACCGACTAGTAATGAGTCCACTACAGGCAATTCAGTAAAATTCGGCTATGAGCTGATAGATCAAGCTGTCGGATTCCCGATTGAAAGCAATGTGAGGAATACCGCGTGGAACAAGGAAATAGTAGTGTCGATTGGAAGGAGCTATACTGCAATAGCAATGAGGGACCCGATAAGCTTCCCAGCCGGCGATTGGTGCTTTGAGGATGATGTGCCTTTAATGAATGCAACAGCATGCCCGTCACCGCCAATGTCTGCATCGATTGCAAGCTCTGACGCAGACATGACGCAGGGGGGCTATAAAAATGTGGTTATTAATTTGACTTACAGCATGCAGTACCTGTCAGGATGCATAAACCTGTACGGCAACAGCAGCCTTGTTAATTTAACAAATGTAATTACCAGGCTGGTGCCATGGACAGGATTTGTCCCGCCGATGGAAGCAAAAATATCCGCGTTTAACGCCACAAACGGCTCTGCAAATTTAATATACGGTGATGCAAGGTGCGCAGGAAGCGGCAACTGGAATGCGTTCTACAACATGTCGCTAATGGGCTCAGGCACAGGCATAGGCTATCTTCTGGAGTTTTATGCAAAGAACGCAACTGATAACGCAGGCAACCCCGGAGCTGCATACAATCTTGCAGCGTTCCAGAACCTGACAATGAATTCAGCAAGCCAGTGGATTAACCTTACATTAAGGCCGCTTGCAGGCTCTTACCATGACGATATTGCCGGAGCGTCAGTTAACACCACGAAGATGAAAATATTTGTGCAGAACACAAGCGGCTCTGCAGTGACAACAAGCATGCACGTTGAAGTAAAGGTAAAGAACCCGGCATTCGGCACTATGCATTACATAATAGAAGATATAAGCAACGGCATAACTTACCTGCCTATGCTGAACAACAGCAACTGGGCAAAGGTAAGCGTGTACCCGAACGAGGCGCCCCCTGTTGAAAAGACGCTGGAGCTGACCGCAACGCAGAACAATGTAACAGTAGTGGTGGGAGACTTTACTTTCAGGAAACCGCTGCAAAACGGCAGCCTGGAAGCAATAAACGTTTCCAAGGGCTCAGACGGCACAGACCCGCTCGCAGGCATTAATATGACATTCTACAGGAATATGAACGGCTGCAACACGCCTAACCCGCTTGATGCAACCTGCCTGCTGACAAGGATGGATGCGAATAACTTCAACCCCATGGCTGTGATGATGGCCGGCAAGGTAAACCTCGAACTAAAGATGACAGGCTCAGGCACGACGCTGTATTTCGTGAACTTTGACCTGCTGTCTGCAAAGCCGCCAACAAACAGCATTATGAACAACAATGCAAGCTCGGCAAGCTCTTCTGCCCAAACGCAAACATGGGAGCAGGGAAGCTTTGTGCCGCACGTCTATGACTATGCATTTGTTGTAATGCCTTACAGCACAACGTCAACAGCAGCTGATTACGTAAACGAGGAATACAGCTTTAACATGAGCCTTCCGTTCTTAAGGGACGAGAACTGGAACGTTGCATGGAACAGGAGCACAAACACAACAGCGCAGCTGCCTGATGACTATACAGACTTCAATACAGGCTCGTATGTGCCATTGCTGACAACAGTTGGAGTCGCATGCAACACAACAAACACTACAGACGTATGCTACTGGGATAAAACAAACAATTGGTTTGTGCTGAAAGTGCCGCACTTCTCAGGTGTCGGGTCTTCGTTCGCAGGAACAGCGCCGGCTGCAGCAGCAACTGCAGCTACAACAGGCAGCTCCTCAACAGGCGGAAGCACAACAGAAACAGAGCCTTTAGAAAGGCATACAATCGCGCTTGTCTCGCCAAATGAGCTTACAACAGTGGACATAAGCAACAGCGATGAGATAGGCGTCTATAAGCTGGTGTTTACAGCAACAGAAACAATAACAAACGCAGAAGTTACAGTGCAAAAGAAAGACGGCAGGCCCTCCTCAATCAGCGAATCCCCGGAAGGGGCAATATACAGCTACTTTGAGATTAACGCACCGAAGCTTGAGGATAAGCTGAAAGAGGCAAAGATAAGGTTTGAGGTTAAAAAAGAATGGCTTGAAGATGCGGGATTGGACGCGGGCCAAATCGTGCTGCAGCGCTATAACAGCGGCAGCTGGAGGGAACTGACAACAAACCTGCTGCATGCAACAGGCCCGAAGGCATACTATGAAGCAGTGTCCCCCGGGTTCAGCTATTTCGCAATAACCGCAAAAGAGAAAGCTGTTCCTGAAATAAAGAAGAGCGAAGAGCCGTCAGAAACGCCTGAAGAGGCTGCAAAGAGGCTTGCAGAAGAAGAAAAAGCAGCGTCAAAGAGGGCATGGAAGACATGGCTTACTGTGCTGATAATTGCAGTTATCGTAATTGCGGTTGCAGCGCTGGTATACAGGAACAAGCACGCGCTGGCTGTGTGGAGAGAGTCCACAGACTCTGAAAGGCGAGAGCACATAAGAAGGCACTTTCTCAGGAGAAAAAAGGGCGAGTAAGGCTCTTTTTATTTTTTTCTTTTTTATTGGTATTTTGGTCTTCTTAAATGCAAAAGAAAAGAGTATATTATGGACTCGTCGGTTTGCATAACTCCGCACGGCTCCGTTATGCACCGCCGAGGGTTAAGCACTCCTTATTATTACCTGCAATGTAAAAGAAATCATTGAATTATGGACTCGTCGGTTTGCATAACTCCGCACTGCCACGTTATGCACCGACGAGTGTTAAGCACTACATATTATTACCTGCAATGTAAAAGAAATCATTGAATTATGGACTCGTCGGGATTCGAACCCGAGACCTCTCCCGTGCGAGGGGAGCGCTCTGCCAACTGAGCTACGAGCCCATGCTGTGAATGGAAACAGGATGCCTTTTTTAAGGTTGCGGTTAAGGGTCAGGAGAACAATACCTGCCTGAAGCCTTTTCTCAATGACAATGCAGTAAGCACAACAGCAACAGCAGCGCCGAGCAGGAATACGTATTTTATTCCGAGCGCGTCCGATATAATGCCTGCCGTTATCGGTCCGATAAAGTCAGCTGCGTGCGAGAACATCATGCCGACGCCTGAAAGCTCGCCTATCTGCTCCTGCGGCATAAGCTCTGCAATCCTGCCGTTAATCATGGGGATGATGGCTGCAAACAGGAGCGACAATAATATCGAATGGAAGAATATGAACGTAAGCTGGTTGTTGAAGAAAAGCGAAACAAAGACTACTGCAAAAAGCGCAAGCCCCATAGACATTACTTTCTTGTTCCTTGCGTAAACAGAAAAATACGGCTCAAATATCAAAGGCAGGTAATATAATGCAAACACAAGCCCTATCTGCAGGTTGGAAGCGCCAAACTCTTTCATGAACAAAGGCAGGAGCATTGCGACAAACGACATGCAGAACCTCAGCAGGAAATAAAACCCGTACATTTTCACGAGCAGCCTGTTTTGCATGAACTCAACAAACGACCTTTTGTAAACCCCGTCGTTGTACACCAGCTCTTTCACCGCATCCCCGGCCTTTTCATGCTGTTCCCCGTCAGGCAGGAAGAAAGTTGCAAAAAGCGCAACGCCCGCAAACAATGAGATTGCATACAGAATTGAAAAGTCAAAATAAACAAACAATATTCCGCCTATCGCAGGCCCTATAATCAGGCTCAGCGTCCCGCCGACATCATAAACAGATATTGCCTCTGCAGCTTTCCACCTCGGCGCATGGCCCCTTGCATAAGAGTCGGAAGCAATCCAGAACGGCGTTGACACGGCTGAATGGTACAGCCTGAATATGATAAAATGGGGCAGGCTTTTCAGCGACAGCAGGAGAATGCTGAACGGAAGGTAAAGCAGGAGCGCAATCCTTATCACCCACACCCTTGACACCTTGTTCACAATGCCGCCGACCGGAATGTCTATAATCAGGGAGAACAATGGAAGAAGCGCTGTTGCAATACCAACCGAGGTATAGCTTCCCAGTATTGACTTGTAATAAAGAGGGAGAAATGGCGCAACAATTCCCCAGCCCAGATAATAAAGGAAGATAACAGCAGCTATCATTTTTATGCCAAACGGCATTGTAAGCATATGCCTTGAAAATTGCAGCGGGTTGTACCAGTACCTCTTTTTTTCCATGGGGTTAATAAAAGATAGGGGTATTTTAATTCTTTTGTATTGGCATGGCTTTCCCAACCATTAGAAACCTTTATAAATGACTTCTCTTTCTCTGAATGAAATATGGCAGAAGAATTGCTTATACCGTTGGACACTTACCTGAAAGTTGGGCTTCACATAGGCACAAAGTTCAGGACAAAGTACATGGAGCCATTCATATACAAGGTGAGGAACGACGGGCTTGCAGTAATGAATGTCAAGAAAATAAGCGAAAGGATTGAAATGGCCGGAAGGCTTCTTTCGCAGTACGAGCCTAAAGATATCACAATCGTGTGCAGAAGGGAAAACGGATGGAAGCCTGCTGCGCTTTTTGCAAAGGTCACAGGCATAAACGCAATCATAGGCCGGTACAAGCCCGGATTGCTGACAAACCCGGTTCTTGAGGACTTCACAGAAACAAAGCTCCTATTCGCTGTCGACCCGTGGCCTGACAAGAATGCAGTCATGGATTCTGTTTCAACAGGCGTCCCTGTAATTGCGCTGTGCGACACAAACAATGAGGCAACTTATGTTGACCTTATGGTGCCTTGCAACAACAAGGGCAAGAAAAGCATAGCCCTGGTGTTCTGGCTTTTGACAAAAGAGTACATGAAGAACAGAGGGCTTTTGAAAGAGGGCGAAGAGCTTAAAGAATCGCTGGATGATTTTACGCCTGAATAAAACCCGGGCATTTTAATTTCTGTTGCCCCTTGAAAGATAAACAGCGAATAGTCACCAAAAGGTTTAAAAAGAAACATACATTTACTTAGGGCAGGAAGATAGATTATATTGCCAACTAAAATCAGAGGTGTAAAACATGGGTGAAGAAGTAAGCAACAGGATTATCATTGTTCTCGCATTATTGGTCGTAGTTGTTGTCGCAGTAAGCACATGGCTGACTGTCAGCAACCTAAATGCAATAGACACAACAGCTCCGAAAGTCGTCACAATAACAGAGAAAGTGATTGAAGGGCCGCCGTCAGGCGGCAGGGTTTCATTGTCAATACTGCCGGCTCCAAAAGATGCGGAGGCCCAGTAAAATGGAAAGCTCAACAGCAAGGATTATTGTCGTGGTGCTTATAGCAACAATGTTCATCTCTGTGTTTGGCTCGATAGCTACGCTCAATAAGTTTGGGGGATTCAAGGCTCTGACGGGGGCGTGGGGCTCCGGGACAGCAACTTATGGCTCAACAAATCTTACAATTACAAGCCAAACCATCATAAACTTCACAACGCAAAACATAACATT
>DUKS01000003.1 GCA_013329215.1 Nanobdellota archaeon
TATCTAAGAGATTAGCTATAAGATGTAGTAAGCCAGAATCAAAAGTATATGGCTGTAACTTGCATGAATCAGTTTCACATCCTTCTTGAAAACAGAGGCGATGCAGTTTATTATTTTTGGGTGCATTGCAATGAGCCCGGCAAAAATTGCAGGCAGCAGCAGATACCATGGGATGTATTTGCTCACTTCCGGCATTATTAGGGCGGCTGCAAGCAGCAATGATGATGCGCCAAGCATGACAGACTCAAGAAACATGCTCGATAATGAAATTGTCTTAGTGAGCCCTTTTTTGCTGCAGTCATGCACCCTGCAAATAAAATACCACACTGTGCCCGGCAGGTACTTTGCCATTTGCGACTTAAACCAGATAAGGATGGCTTCGCCTTTTTTTAGGTTTCCGCCGCACGTGTTTAGGCACAGTTTCCATCCGAATGCAAGCATTAAAAATCCAATCAGGCCTGAAATAATTGCTATTGCGATAAATATATAATTTATATGGAATTCATAGGAGGCAATTTGCCTGTAGCTTTTTAAAAGCCTTTCCAGCAGAAAGAAGAGAATCGCTGCTGTTATTGCATATTTTGCAGATGTTTTAAACCAGGGTTTCACGGCAAATCTGAGCCTTTTTTTGCTTATAAGCTTTCGGGACTCACGGCTGCAGTTTTTCGTTGGCCTGCATGTCAAACAGCATTGCAAATATCAGGAATTGTATGCCTAACAGCAGGAATAATGCCGTAAGAATGGTTTCATTTGTCGGGGCTGCCCCTGCGATTGCGAAGTAAATAACCCTAATGCCGAAAATTATACCTAAAGGTATCAATAAAAAGCTCAGGAAATAAAAAAATACAAGCGGATTAAAGTCTTTTAGTATGTATTTTGTCCACAGCCTCCAGAAAAACTTTCGCTGGTATCTTGGGGCTACTTTCAGTATGTATTTCAAAATCTTTATCTGCGACTGCCTCTCGCCTTTCAGGTAAATAGCCCTTCTCGGCACGTCTTTTACTCTTATGCTGTATGCGTTGAACAGAATAAGGAAGTCACCGGGGTAGCCATAGCCCCTGTATGCCTTCTCCCATTTAATTTTCTTTATCGCATCCGCCGTAATCGCAGTATACCCGTCCTGTGTGTCAAATATCCTGTAATAACCGGAAGAAAGCTTTACTATTAATGAGAGCAGGCTGTTGCCTAATACTCTCTTGAAGGGCATTACGTCAGGAATACCGCTTGCATACAGGAACCTGTTCCCCTTGGTGTAATCTGCTTCGCCATTCACAAGAGGCTCAAGAAAATTCGGCAGGTCCGTAAGGTCCATCTGGTAGTCTCCGCCTATGACAACAGCAATATCATAGCCGTCGCCAACTGCTTTCTTGTATCCGTCGATTATGCCTGCGCCTACGCCCTGGTTAGCCGCATGCGAAATAAGCTCAACTCTTTTGTCTTTCTGCGCAATTGTTTTTACAACAGCAGCCATATGGTCAGTGCTTGCATCATCAACAACATAAACCCGGTCGATGGTTTTAGGCACATGCCCCAGGGTTGGCTTTATCAGTTTTTCCTCATTATAGGCCGGGATGACGAGCGCTATTCTTTTGTGTTTGTACATTTTATCACTTTTTGACGATGTTAAGCACGCCCAAAAATCCCCGGATATAGAACATGAACTGCTCTTTTGTATGGATATTCTTCAGCAGCTTCCAGATATACTTTGGCCTTAGATAAAATTCCCGGTAGGCCTGGTTTCTCATTTTTATAAGCTCTTCCGGCGCGAGCGCTTCTGTCTTCATAATAGGGGTTTCAGCCATTTGCACCCACCCGTTCCAGTCGGGATTTAATATGAGGTTCTTTTCTTTCGCTTCCTTGTAGAGCTCTGTGCCGACAATTGGAATTGCGATGAAGAAGAATGCAAGCGTGGGGCCAATCTCTTTTGCAAGATCCAGTGTTCTTCTGAATGTATTTTTTGTTTCCCCCGGATAGCCGATAATAAAGCTTGCCGAGCATGCGATCCCAACCCTGTTTGTAAGGTCAAATGCGTACTTTATCTGCTCGATTGTTATGTCCTTGCTCATGCCCTTTAGTATTTCCGGGTCTCCGGATTCAACTCCAAATCTTATGAAGTAGCACCCCGCCTCTTTCATGTCCCGCAGGGTTTTTTCATCAACTGCATCCACTCTGGTAAGGCAGTTCCAGTAAACGCCGTGCTTTTCTTTCCTTTTTTTAAGTTCCTTAATCAGCTCTACCATTCTCGGCTTGTTTATTATGAAGTTTTCATCGTTGAATTCAAGGCATTTTATGCCGTAGTTCTTGATAAGATAATCAATTTCCTCCATTGTTTTTTCAACGCTTCTGTACCTTACTTTTCTTTCCCACATGACTTTTGATGCGCAGTATTTGCACCTGTAAGGGCAGCCTCTAAGCGAAAAGAATATCGTAAACGGGTTTAATCTGACGCCTTTTTCCGTAAATATTGCATGGTGCGCGGGAGGAGAGTATTTTTCCATCGGAAGCAAATCATATGCCGGTATCGGCAGGATGTTTATATCTTCTATCAGCGGCCTTGCTGCATTTTTTCTGACTTTGCCGTTTTCCCTGTATGCAAGCCCTTTTATTTTTGAGAAATCGTTTTCTTTCTTTTTAAGCTCATTCAGCAGTTCAAGAAACGTAATCTCCCCCTCGCCAAAAACCCCGAAATCAATCTCAGGAAATGCCTCGAGCGTTTCTTCAGGAAGCGCGGTAACATGGTCCCCGCCCAATACTGTAACGCATGCAGGATTAAGCTCCTTTACAGCTTTCATTATTGCTGCCGCATTCTTCAATGTAGGGGTCACGCTTGTAAGCCCTATAACTTTTACATCTGCCTGAATGTGCTCTTTAATCTCATTAATCCCAATCTGCAGCGCCTCGCAGTCAAGAATGCTTATGTCCTTAAATCCATTTTCTCTCACATACGCTGCGATGCATGCAAGCCCCATTGGCTGGGCAATGCCTGCTATGGTGGGGACTTTTGTGTAAACCTCTTTTTCGGGGGGCTTGATTAAAAGGATTTTCATTACAATTAGCAAGCCCAGCCTCTTTAAAAACTTTTTGTAATTGAAAGATATTTTAACTGGCGTTTTGAATAATACTGCTGTGAATTAATTTTAAGTCTCGTGCCTTCTTTTGTCCTTGGAAATCCGAACTGCCCGTTATACCTGTCGGGTTTCTGGTTCTGGTTTGGACACTGATAATTTATTGAATAAATACCAGAATATAAATGAACTTACCTCTATTATAATCCACCAGATCCTACTTCCGAATGCGGCTATAATTGCGATAGGCTCCGGCAATATCTGCGCTAAAATTATTGCTATTGCACCTTCTCTTACACCAATCCCCCCCGGGGAAAAAATTGAGATAAATCCGAGAACCCAAGATAGAATAAAGGCACCTGCCACATAAGGGTAATCTGAGAACGGGATGGGCGTGATGGAATTAACTAAAAGTGCAAACCCCATCCCCAGGGGGGCCCAGCTGATTATATAGAAAATCAGCAGCCCCAATAGTCGCCTGTAAGAATAGGTTTTAATCTGTATTCCTTTCTTCTTAAAAATAGAAAGTATCTTGTTTAGCACAGCAGGGTGAATCAATAATAAACTTGCCATAAAAATAGGGATTAATACTGCAACCGGAACGTACTGCCCGATAATCCTGTAGTTCAGCGCAATTGAAAGTATTAATGCAGACAGCCCCAGGAGTATACATTCCATATAAATGCTTAGGATAGCTGTCTTCTTTTCAATGCCACATTTTTGGCAGTCATACACTCTTGAAATAAACATCCAAATAGTCCCGGGCAAATATTTTATCATTTGTGACCTGAACCAGGAGAGCATACCTTGTTTTAATTCGAGCTTGTTCCCGCATATAGAAACTGCCCCTATCCAACTTATTCCAAACATAGTAAAGCCAACAATCCCCAATATGACGGCGATGAATAAAAATGCGTAGTTTATGGAAACGGGATAATCGGAAATTTGGCTGTAACTTTTGATTAAGCGCTGTACCAGGAAACTTATTATAGCAAGGCTAATAATTATGTTTAGGGCCAATTTCCATTTGTTTGGTTTCATATCTCTTTGATGTAAATGTCATTTTATAAGCTTTAAGTAACATTTTACGGGCTTGATTGTTCGGCCTCGGGTGCTGTATACGCATTATAGCTAAGATTTATAAATGCAAATTCTCTTGCTTACTGATTATGATTTCAATTATTATACCAAATTATAATTCCCCTGTTATCGGCGGGACCATCAGCAGTTTGCTTGACCAGAATTACAACAAACCTTTTGAAATCCTTATCATAGGCAGGGACAAGTACAATCTTGTTTCTAAATTTAAGGATAAGCGGGTTAGGGCAATTAATACCCCTAAGAGGGCGGGCCCTTCAGAGGGGAGAAATATTGGAGTGAAAGCCGCAAGAGGGGGTACAATACTCTTTTTAGATGCAGATTGCATCGCTCCGCGCGGTTGGATCAGCTCTCTTGTTTCCCAAAAATACCCCATAGTTGTCGGCAGCATGGAATTAAAATCCACCTCCTTTTGGAAGAGCTGCGATAATTTTATACATTTCAATAACATTTCGAGAGATTTAAGATCAGGTGCAACGAATCTTGTCTGCACCAATAATATGAAGATACCTAAAAATTGCCTGCTTGAGGTGGGGGGATTTGACGAAAAATTAATTACAGGCGAAGATCTTGACCTGTCTTTAAACCTAAAGGACAATGGGCATAGGTTTTATTTTAATAACAAGTCTTATGTCTATCATATTCCAATAAGGGGTTCTTTTAGTGATATCTTAATGCATTCATATTCCTGGGGGAAAAACAGTATGCCTGTACGCATGAAGCATATGGGCAAAAGCCATTTAAAATTCTTATTTAACGCCAATTATATCCTTTTTATCGCTCCATTTGCATCATTATACCTTACATTTAAAACGTTCAGCAGGCCTATGAATATGAAATATTCCCATTTTGCCATATTCTATTTCATCAGCAAGATGGCATGGTTTATGGGCGCCTACAAGGGGTTAAAATGCCGGCCTTAAACCATTTATTCTCGAAGCATGTTTACGGAAAACCCAAAAAGCTGATATTGTTTGTGACCTCGCGGTGTAATCTGCGTTGTGAGCACTGCTTTAATTGGAAAAATCTTAATACCGAAGAGCTTTCTCCGGGTGAGTTAGAATCTTTTTCAAACATGCTGGGAAAATTAGACCTGCTTAGCATTTCCGGTGGGGAACCATTTCTGAGAAAAGATTTAATGCAAATATGCGGTTTTTTCATAAAAAATAATTCTTTGAGAAATGTGGGGATTCCGACAAATGGGCAGCTTAAGGGGAAAATAATCTCTTTTTGCAATGCTTTCCTGCAAACCTATCAAGATGTAAACCTTTCTATATACCTCTCCTTGGAGGGGCCTTCGGAAATTAATGATGTGGTAAGGGGGAAACAGGGCGCCTACGCCTCGGTTTTGGATACGTATAAGTCTCTAGTTAATCTTAAGAAAAATCCCCGTTTCAGACTATTTTTAACCACTACACTTAGCAACTTTAATATTAATCATATCCCACGGTTATTAGAGCTTGTAAAGACGGATTTCCCGGGCATTGACTTCCATAGTTTTGAGATAATGCGGGGAAACCCACGCAACCCAAGATATTCCTCGCCGGGTATAGACCAGTTAAATAAGGTCAAGCCCCTTATATTTGAGTCTTACAGGACCCATTCATTCTACAGAAACAAACTGCTTTCTTTTTTTGTTAGTTATATGAAAATATATATTTTAGAAACATATATAAAAATTCTAAAATCCAAAAAACAGCCATTCCGCTGTTATGCGCCCAACCTCCATTTAGTGTTGGATGAAAGGGGAAATGTATACTTTTGTGAATTAACTCCACCAATAGGAAATATTAAATCTTCAACCTTAAAAAGCATATTCAACTCGGATAAGGCAAAGGCGGTCTTTAAGTCAATCATTGAGAGGAAATGCTACTGCGTGCATTCTTGCTTCCAGCAGGATAACATAATATTAAATCTAAGAACGTATCCCGCATTCCTATGGTTTTTGCTTAAAAAAATAATACATTAAGAGATTTTAGGGTTCTGACAATAGATTTGCCGGTATATTCCCATTAGCTCTCTGTGCCTTTCGTGTACATCATATCGTTTTGCATTTTTTATTGCTTCTTTTCTCATTGAATCATACATTCTTTTATCCCGGACCATGCGCAGGATATTCGTTGACATGGCCCTGTAGTCCTTTTCATCCGATATCAGCCCTGTTTTTTTGTCTATTACAATCTCCGGGATTCCGGCATGATTTGTTGATATGCACGGCAGGCCTGCGGCTTGGGCTTCAATCAATACCGTAGGGGTGCCTTCTTTGTCTCCATCGGATGAAGTAATGCTGGGCAAAACGAAAATATCAGACTCTTTAAGCATCTTAATGGTTATATCTCTGGGTTTGTTACAGCGGGTATTATTTATGATATCTACGGCCTGCCCTATGCCGAGCAGTTTCACCTTTTTCTGAATTTTCTCCTTTTCCGGGCCGTCACCTACGAGCATGAACCTTAATCGGTTATCCTTTTTGTGGCATTCATTGAATGCCCTGATCCCCCAGACCAGCCCCTTCTTTTCTATAAAACGGCCCACAAAAATCAGTTTTGTTCTGCCGCCATGTTTATTTTTGTTTTCAAACCTTTTGGTGTCAACCCAAATAGGGAATATTTTAATTTTGCTCTCATCACAGCCCCATGCTTTTAGTGTTTGTTTCATTTCTTCGCCAAGGACCAGAAAGAGTGAGCCGTATTTAAACAGCGGCTTGTATAGCCATCTGATTAAAATATTGCCGGAGACATCCCTGCCATAAAAGGAGGTGATAATTGGCTTTTTAGTTTTTGTTAAGGCCATTGCAATTATACTAATCAACCCAGATGGCCCCAATTGCGCATGGATTAAATCACATTCTTTATGCTCTTTTAATATATTCAACAGAAAGAATAACCCGAAAAACGGGAAAAGCAACAGTATAAACGGGTTTTTGCGAATGTTAACCGCAACACCGTCCCCATAGCTGACTTTTTCAAGTGATTCTGGCCAAAAATACCTGAACCTTTTAACCTCAATGGGCCCAGTAAATAGTTCTGAAGCTTTGGCTCCTTTAAAATGAGGGCATAATACTTTGATTCTTACATTGCCATTGCCTGGTTGTTTAAAAATTTCTTCCAGAAAATTTGCCCAATAATCTCCCGGAAATTTTGGGAATGTGGTTGTTGGTACCAGTATATTTAAGTCTTTCATGGAACTTGGTTGGGCATGTTCTTTTTTAAAACTTATGCACTCACTTAAAATTTTTGCGCCCCCTATTTAATATACCTGTGCTGAATCCCCTCCATAACCTATTTAAACCATAACGGTCAGCCTATTCTTATGCTGAAGGATTTAAAGCACTTACTCTATATCTATTTTGCATTTGTACTGCTCAAGATATTCATCTCTATTTTCGTCCAAGCACCTATGGGATTTGCAGACAGCTACGTTTATGTGAGAATAGCAAGGTCTATCTTTTTTGAGCACAGCTTTTTCTTTGACAATGTTTCATATACCCTTTATCCTCCGGGTTACCCTGCCCTAATCTCTTCCGCCTTTTTAGCCCCCACAATGGGCTCTGTATTCTTTGTTATTAAGATAATTAATTCGCTCGTCATTACAGCCTCTTTGTTCCCATTATACTTTTTAGCCAAAGACTTTTTAACTGAAAAAAAGGCACTGATGGCATCTTCTGTGGCTATATGCCTCCCGCCATTTCTGGCTTTTAATGTCTACCCGTTAAGCGAGAACCTGTTTTACCCGCTTGTTTTGGGGTTTATATTCCTGTTATACAGGGCGTGTTTGCTTAATAGCACAAGATATTTTTCATGGGCGGGCTTGTTTTTGGGTGTGATGATGCTTGTGAAATTTAATGCAGTTGCCTTGTTTGTTTCTTCCTTTGCCCTTTTTATAATATACCTCTTTAAAAAAGAAATCTCTTTTAAGAACATGATTCTTTTTTACAGTTTGGCTGGTCTTGCTCTCTTGCCCTGGTTTTTGCGCAACCTGCTTCATTTTGGGTTTTCATTGAACGGCTTATTGGGTCGGTATATACTAGAAGTGCCTAACGCCGGCGGCGGGGCGCACTCTCTATCCTCTATATTCATATGGCTGTTCCTATATTTGAGCTATTCTATTCTTGCTACGGGTATATTCTCTTTGCCTGTCTTTTTTAAGGGTCTGCTGGTAATTAAGGAAGAAAAACTTAAACTGTTTTTAACGATTGTAATCCTGGCATTTTTAGCTTTCATATTACTGGCAAGCGTCCACAGCGGCTGGTTTGAGAACTGGGAAGATAACAGGCCCATGGGAAGATACCTGGAGCAGTCGTTTCCCTTGATAATTTTGGGTGCATTTGTCCTGTTCGATAAAAACATACAGCCCGGATTTACCCGGAAAGAGATATTCCTGGCTATATTGGCTGCTCTTCCCGCCTACTTTTTATTGGGTTTTAAGCTTTATCCCCTTAATAATATGTCCCTCGCGTTTTTGGGGATAATTACCTATGTGAGCAGTATGTTTGCAGTTACGGCCTTATTCTTGTTTTTCGGCTTATTGGTCTTGGTTAAAAGGATTAATTTTAAGTCTTTTTCATATTTTCTTATTTGCTTCCTGCTGTTGGGCAATCTTGCTAATTTTGCGATGATATACTACTCCTCACAGCAGGACTGGCTTTATCGGGATGAGGCAGTTATGGGAAGATGGATTGACGCTAATCTGGGTAAAGATGATGTTATCGGCGTTCCGGTAGAAGAGCATGGTTTTTGCAAAATTGGGGTAAGCAGGAGCGCTTCAATTTTGTATTCCGGGCTATATTTTAAAAATAAAATTGTCTGTATTGACGGTCTGTCTGATTATGATTACATCCTTACGGCAAATGCACTAAACCATACAAAACTGGCCTCTTTTGGGGAAACGGCCATTTACGGCAAGCTGCCAGCGCAGGTCACACCCATAGAATAATTTATAAATGCAGTTTGCCGCTTTAAAAATATATGATGTTTAATTCGATTGGGTTTCTGGTATTCTTTCCCATTGTGGTCCTGCTGTATTTTACTTTGCCTCATAAATACAGAAACTGGATGCTGCTGGTTGCCAGCTGTATATTCTACATGTCATTCATTCCGGTCTACATATTGGTTTTGGCGGCTACAATAGTTATTGATTATTTTGCAGCTATTTACATTGACAGGTCCGAAGGGAGAAGGAGGAAATTATTTCTGGTAATAAGCATAATCTCAACATGCGCTGTGCTTTTTATATTTAAATATTTTAATTTTTTCAATACAAATATTGCATATATTGCGGATTTCTTCCATTGGAACTATTCGGTTTCATCATTGAAACTGCTTTTGCCGATAGGGCTTTCATTCCATACATTTCAGAGCCTTAGCTATGTAATTGAAGTATACAGGCGGAGACAGGCGGTTGAACATAACTTCTGGAACTATTCCCTTTATGTGATGTTTTTCCCGCAGCTTGTTGCAGGCCCGATTGAAAGGCCGCAGAATCTGCTGCACCAGTTTTATGAGCACCACCATTTTGATTACAACCGTGTAACAGACGGGCTGAAACTGATGCTATGGGGCTTTTTCAAAAAGATAGTTATTGCGGACAGGGTTGCAATTGTTGTTAATCTTGTATATAATAACCCCACTGATTATTCCGGTGCTTATCTTATTCTGGCAACGGTCTTTTTTGCTTTCCAGATATATTGTGACTTTTCCGGGTATACGGATATTGCAATCGGCGCTGCGCAGGTTATGGGATTTAAGTTAATGGACAATTTTAACCGCCCTTATTTCTCTGCAAGCATTGCAGAGTTCTGGAGGAGATGGCACATCTCCCTCTCTTCCTGGTTTAAGGATTATCTTTATCTGCCTCTTGGGGGGAGCAGGGTTACTTTGCCCAGGTGGTATTTTAATATTCTGATTGTTTTTGTAGTAAGCGGCCTGTGGCATGGTGCAAATCTGACCTTTTTGGCATGGGGCATGTTCCACGGGCTGTGCGTTATTTTTAGTTCTATGACAAAGCAGCTAAGACAGAAGCTATGCCTTGCGGCCGGCTGCATGAAATGGCCTAAGGCGCATTTATTGGCGCAGGCGGTTCTAACCTTTTTGCTAGTGACTTTTGGTTGGATATTTTTCAGGGCAAACAGCCTTACGGATGCATTTTATATTATTACACATTTGTTTTCCAATCTTAAATCAACATCCCTGCAAATTATAACTGGGTTCAGCGGCATAAGCCGGCAGTTGCTCTTGCTTTCGTTCTTGTTTATCATATTCATGGAACTGGTGCATCTGCTTCAGCAACATATTAAAATCAGGCATTTTTTATCAGAAAAACCCCTGTGGCTAAGATGGCTTATCTATTTAATAATCCTCTTTTCAATTTTGATATTTGGGCAGTTTGAACAAAAAGAATTTATATACTTTCAATTTTAATAAAGGGTAAAAGAATGGAAAAAGACACAAAGCGGTTTTTGCTCAAGGGGGCTGAATTTGCGTCCATTTTTATCCTTGCCAGCATATTATTCTCTCTCTATCTGGAGATATTCCCGATGAATTATTTTCAGCAGGCCTATCCGATTTGGTCATACCAGTTTGATATAATCGATGGCAACATACCTGCAGATGATGCCCGAATACTGATTTTTGGGGATTCCAGGGCCATGGCCGGGATAATCCCGGAAATAATCGGGAACGATACCAGGAGCCTGGCTTTGGGCGGCGCTACCCCCATAGAGACATATTTTATTCTGCAGCGATATTTACAAACTCATAGCGCACCTGCGATTATCCTATTATCCTTTGCGCCGCAGCATTTACAGAAATCCTTTACTTTTTGGGATAGGACTGTTAAGTTTGGATTTTTTGACAAAAATTCAATAGCCGAAATATATAAAACAGCAAAATTAAATAAGGATTTTCCTATGGAAAAGGAAACCTCTTTCTGGGTTGAATATTATCTTATAAAATTCCGCTTCCTGCCTCTCTATGCTCCGGAATTGCGGGAATCCATTTTCTTCCTTGAGCATAATGCGAATAAAGCCAAATATGACGAAATGATGCATTTCCGCGGGCATACTCCTTTTGGCAATCTGCAGATGGATGATGAGACTATAGCTAAAAGTTATGAGGCAGAAAATCCCAGGTTTAGTGCTTCGAAAACACTTGTCAATTACACGGTTAGGATAGCAAACTTATGCAAAGAAAACAATATAACCATTGTCTATTTTACAATGCCTTTTTCTGAGTTTAGTTTCTCTTTCCTTAATGAAAGCTATTTTAAAGAATACAACACATTGATGGGGCAGATTGTTATGGCTGCGCCGGGCAATAGTTTTATGGGAAAGATTCCTGTTTATGAGAATCGCCATTTTACAGACAGCTCCCATTTGAATGGCGCCGGCGCGGTGAAATTCTCCAATGAACTGAAGGGCATATTGGCCCGGCAGGGTTTGGACCCGGTTTAAATTTTAATCTCCCATTTTGATTAAAATGGCTGAATTACACCATCATAACGTATTAAAATAGGATGCTTATTCAGATATATATGAATGTCTTAATAACAAACTCCCGCCCGTTGGGTTTTGGCGGCGCTGAAATCAGTGTCATGCAGTTTGCACAGGAGCTTAAGAAAACAGGGCATAAGGTTGTTATTGCCTCATCAGGCGCCTTCCCGGGGCAGACTACAGACGTATTCAGATTCGCAGAAAAATGGCCTTATTTTATGCAGTATTTCTACTTAAAACGGTTTTTTATCCGGCTGATTAAGAAGCATTCTATAGATGTCATTAATCCGCAGGACCGGGCGACAACAATAGCGGCAATCCATGCCGCCAATGAATGTTCTATACCTGTTGTAATAAATATCAGGGATTACTGGTTTGCATGCCCAAAGAGCAGCTGCCTTATGCCTGGCTATCATGAATGTGTTCATTGCAGCCCTTCGGGGCTATTAAAATGCACAAAATGGTACCGCTATCCAATTGATTTATACAAATGGTTGAACTTAAGAAAGATATGGGCCCTTCTTGAAAATGCGGGGCCCAAGATAGTAGCAAGCAGCGCATTGCGGACCAAGCTTGCAGGCTGTGGGATAATTAAGGATGTACATTTATTGCCAGTAGCGAGGCTGCTTAAATCTTTTGAAACTCCCAAGGGAATAGCCCAGTTCAAGAAAGCGCATAGGTTGAGAAAGACAGTAGTGACATTTATAGGCAGTTTTTTTTACACAAAAGGTATACTGGACCTATTTGATTTTATGCCGGATATACTTAAAAGCCACCCCGATGTCTCTCTATTGCTGGTTGGCGATGGCCCTCTTTATAATGAAATTAAAAAGAGAATTAAAGAAAATGGAATAGAGAACCAGGTCGTATTTGCGGGGCGTTTACCTTTTAAACAGACCCCCGTCTGCTATGCTGTCTCGGATATTGTATTGATACCCCACAAGTGGTCAGAACCGTTTGGCGCGGTGATGCTTGAGGCTGCGGCGGCAGGCAAACCCTCTTTAACAAGCGACAAGGGAGGGGCTGCAGATTTTAAAAATGCGTTTGGCTATACACTGCCTGCTGGAGACGTCAGCTTATGGAAAGAGAAAACTTTATTCCTGATAACACATTCTGCAGAAAGAAAAGCCCTTGGAAAAAAAGCAGAGGGGAATGTAAGAAAGTTTGACGTGGCCGGTTTTACCGCAAATATGATTAGGTTCTATAAATTTGCGCAAGAACAGCTTCAAAGCAAATAATTTAAATAGTACCTCTAATGATATTATATATCAAAAATGGGAAAGCATATAGTTTTGTATAATCCTCAGGCCCGAAAGGGGCAGAGAACTACCGATGCATCATTATCATTATTAAGCATAGCTGCCATGCCTTACCAGGAAGGCTATAAAATCTACTATGTGAACAGTTCGGATGTTGATGCTGCAAGCAAAGTTATTGAATATGCCAAAGGAGCATTATGTGTGGGCTTTACTGTTTTAACCAGCTATCAGATAGTTGATGCGATAAAAGTCAGCCAGGAGATTAAGAAGAACTATCCTGATGTAAAGATTGTGTGGGGGGGCTGGCACCCTTCGATTTTGCCTGAGCAAACAATTGCGCATGAAGCCATAGATATAATCGTTATTGGCCAGGGCCAAAGGGCATTCGGAGAAATAGTGGATGCCTTAAATAACGGCGGGGATTTGGATAAAGTCAAGGGCATTGCCTATAAGAAAGGGGGCAAAATCCAGAGAACTGAGCCCCGCCCTTTTGAAGACCTGAATAATTTTCCGCCACTGCCGTATGATCTTGTTGAACAGGAAACCAACCTGATGAAAGATGCAGGGAGGAACGGCACCCACACAATATTCTATTTTACAAGCCAAGGATGCCCCCACAGATGCCGCTTCTGTGCAGACCCGCTTGTTTATAAGCATCATGTTTCAATGCTTAAGCCGGAAAAGGTAATTGCGGATATAGAGTATTTCTTGAAAAGGTATAATATTGATGGAGTACAGTGTGTCGATACAAACTTTTTTGTTGATGAAAAAAGGGTTTTGGAAATATGTAAAGGCCTTATTAAAAGAAAGATTAAAATCAAATGGGAGTGCATGAACGGGCGGACAACACATCTATTAAGGCTTTCAAAAGAGACATGGGAATCACTAAAAGAAGTAGGCTTGAGCTATTTTTTGGTAGGGGCTGAATCCGGCAATGATGAAACCCTGAAGTACATACAAAAAGACACTACTGTACAAGACATGATAAACCTTACTGTTAAATGCAAGGAATATGGATTCAGCTTGCGATATATTTTTATGCTCGGTTTGCCCCCGAACCCGGATTCGAAGGACTCTTATTCGGTGCAGATTAAAAAAGAATGGGACGCGCTGGTTAACATTATCAACCGGATATTATCCATCAGCCGGAGCCATACTTTCCATTTTGTGATATATACTCCTTATCCGGGCGCTCCACTATATGAAATCAGCAAGCAGAATGGATTTAAGGAGCCGAAATCATTGGAAGAATGGGGGGCATTCAGTTTAGAGCAGGCTAATACGCCATGGATGCCGCAGAAATATGTGTCACTGGCGGACCAGCTTAATGAGTTGTATATACCGTTTCTTACAGGAAGTGTTTATACTAAACTGGAAAAGTACGGCCTTTTGGGGAAGGTTGCCAAGATAGCAATGCTGCCTCTGCATGGGATGGTGTTGCTAAGGTGGAGAATCCGATTCTATGCTTTGCCGTTTGAGTATATTATGATGAAACTCTCAAAAAAGGCAGGGCATAGACTTTTTTTGAGCTCATAATGCAATGTGCCTGCTGCAGATGCGGGTTGTGATATTTGCCATCCATTAACTTTTTAAATTCCCCTAATAAATTAACAGGGTGAATAATTATAACACTTCCATAAAAGCTATTGCCCGCGGTGCCGGCATTGCTTTTGCCGGCATGTTTATCTCTAAATTATTAACTTACTTATTCAGGCTGGTAACAGCCAGATATGGCGTAGAGAACTACGGCTTTCTCTCATTGGCAATCACGGTGGCTGTTTTTGCAATTGCCATAAGCACTTTAGGCCTTGAAAAAGGCATAATGCGTTATGTTGCCTATTTTATTGAAAAAAAACAAATGGGCAAAGTTAAAGGGGTTCTATTAACTGCATTCTTTTATTCTCTAATATTCAGCATAATATTAACGGTTTGCGCATTAATTGGCTTAAGCTGGTTTAACCAGACTTTTTTCCCGAATATTAAAGCAAAAGAATTTGAGATGATAATGAGAGTTGTACTTGTTGTAGTACCCCTGCAGGTGTCTATGAAGATGTTAATTGCGGCATATAGGGCATTTGGAAAGCCGGAGTACGCCGTTTACACATCCAACATTACAGAGGGCGGAGTGAAACTTTTGCTCGCAATTGTAATGTTTTTGTTTGGGTTTGGCATATTGGGTATTTCTTTGGCTTATAGCCTCGCTATCTTTTGCAGTGTTGTGCTGGGATATTTTCTTTTGTTTAAGATGCTGCCCGATACCGTTAAAACTATCAAAGCCAAATATGTAACGAAAGAGTTGCTTGCATACTCGCTGCCTTTGGCTTTTACAGGCATTTTTTATTCCATGTTAACTTCCATAGACACATTTATGCTTGGATATTTCAAGGGCGGATATATTGTTGGGATATATAACGCGGTGGTCCCGACTGCCCAGCTTATGTTTATATTCCCGTTCGCGCTTCTCACATTGTTTGTCCCGATACTTACTTCTTTATATGCGTCCAAAAACCGGGATGCATTTAGGGGGGCGTATAAAACCGTCTCGAAATGGATTTTGTTGTTCTCCCTTCTGGTCTTTGGGATATTTCTGGTATACTCTAAACCGCTTCTTACTGCCCTGTTTGGCCCAGAGTATGCATCAGGTCATTTAGCATTGTTATTTCTGTCTGCCGGGTATTTGTTCAGCTTTTTTGTTTATGTCTCAGAAAATATGCTTATCGTTATTAAGAAAACCAAGGTCGTATTCTACAATTATATAATAGTTTCAATATTGAACATAGGATTTAACTATGCTCTAATACCGAAATATGGCGCAGAGGGGGCTGCAATAGCAACGGGACTTTCTTATGTAGCCTGGGGCCTATTGCTTCTTTACCAAAGCAAGAGATATGCCGGCATATTGCCATTTGCACCCAGCTTAAAGAGGATAATTCCGGCATATATTCCAGTGCTATTAATTTTCCTGGTACTAAAACCCATATTGCCGGTAAGCGGGATAATTACATTGGTAATAGGAAGCGGTTTATTTACAATTGCATTCATGATGTCTCTCCTTATAAGCAGGAGCTTTGAGCGGGAAGATCAGGTGGTTGTTGCATCAATCGAGCAAAAATTGGGTATAAGGATAGCATGGCTCAACCGTTTCTTAAAAAGATTTATAAATAACACGGGGAGATAAGTATTGCCGGAGACAGCAAATGGCCCAATCAAAGATTATACGCGCAAGAATCGTTGCAACCAAAAAAGCGAATGCCGCTGAATTAAACTATCGTAATGTATTGGAGTCCCAAGATTTAAGGACTAACACAATTGAGAAATGGTTTGCCAAGCAGTCTGATGGCAGATTAGAATACCTCCCTTGGCTAAAAAAGAATGGTTGGGTGCCTTATGGCAGAGTGCTGGAACTTGGCGCGGGTTCTTGCTGGTTCTCAAGCCAGATATCAAGGGAAAAAGGCGTTAAGAATGTTTTTTCGCTTGAATTCTCAGAGTATCTCTTAACTCAAATCGCGCCAAGAATTATGGGTCATTATGGCGCTGATACAAAAAAGATAACCCGCGTTCTTGGGGATTTCAACCATTTGGAATTTCCGGGCCATTATTTTGACTATGTGGTGTTTGATGCGGCAATGCATCATGCTACAGACCTGCCCAATGTGCTAAAGGAAGCTGTAAGGGTCCTTAAGAAGGGGGGGAGAATAATAGCAATCAGAGAGCCTGTAATCCCGCCTTTGATGCCTTGGAAGCGCTTTACTTTCGGTCGTGAGGATAAGCAGTATGGTATTACCGAAAACATATATTCCCTGAGCCAATGGGGTAAGTTCTTTGCTGATGCCGGACTGCGGCTGAAGGCTGTACCTTTTATTCCCCCTACAAGTCTGCTTAAACATATACTGAATCTCCCCCTGTTTACGTTATTTAACCGCATATTTTTAGGGCATTATGTGTTTATTTGTGACTAAGTGCCTTATTATGCGGCATCAGACTGTTTCTTAATCCCCAAACTTTTTAAACTCTTGATTTATTCTTTTCGTAAGATGCAATTAAATAATATAGACTTAGCTTGTTGTGGCTGGTTTCAATGTTGGGGGCTTTATGGAAAAACCTAAAGTTGTGATTCTTTGCGGAGGCATGGGCACGAGGCTGAAAGAAGAGACTGAATTTAAGCCAAAGCCGCTTGTTATGGTTGGCAATAGACCTATTTTATGGCATATAATGAAAATATATTCGCATTATGGCTTTAATGACTTTGTGCTTTGCTTAGGCTATAAGGGAGATATGATCAAGCAGTATTTCAGGGATTATGAATTCAATGCTTATGATTTTGAATTGAACCTGAAAACACAAAAGCATAAGCTATTGAGCGCAAAGGACATACCCGACTGGAATATAATATTTGCAAATACAGGCATGAATGCGAATACGGGTGCAAGGCTTAAAAAGATTGAAAAATATATAGATGGCAGCACTTTCTTTATGACTTATGGCGATGGGGTTTCTGATGTCAACATACCGGAGACTCTTAAATTCCATAAAGCGCATGGAAAAATAGGCACTGTAACAACAGTAAGGCCGACTATCCGCTTTGGGAATCTGAACATTAACGCCAATAACCAGATTACTGATTTTACAAAAAAAGCCACAATCCATGAGGGCTGGATAGACGGGGGATTCTTTGTTTTCAACAAGGGGATATTTAATTACCTCAATGAAGATGATTCCTGCATGCTTGAAAATGCCCCGCTCCAGAACCTATCAAGAGACGGGCAATTCATGTGCTATAAACACAGCGGCTACTGGCAGTGCATGGATACATTCAAGGATTATGAGCAGCTGAATGAGGTGTGGAATTCTGGCAAGGCACCCTGGAAACTGTGGGACCGGCAGTTATAGGGGGTATGCAGAATCCATAAGCTTTAAAAATAGCCCTTCGGGTTATTACCTTTATGGCTGATTTTTGGAAACATAAGAATGTTTTTGTAACAGGCGCCACCGGGCTTTTAGGGCCATGGCTTATACAGGAACTGGCTTCAAGCGGTGCAAATGTAACAGCATTAATAAGGGATGGGGTTGCCCGGTCTAACTTTTTCAATTGGGGGCTAAATGGTCATGTTAACTGCGTTTACGGATGCCTTACCGATTATCTCCTTCTTGAGAGAGCACTTAACGAATATGAAATAGACACAGTATTCCACTTGGGCGCCCAGGCTATTGTGACAACCGCCAATAGGTCACCGCTCAGCACGTTTGATTCAAATATAAAAGGCACATGGAATGTTCTGGAAGCTGTAAGGAACAGCAAGCTTGTGCAAAGGGCGGTCGTTGCCTCAAGTGATAAGGCGTACGGAACACAAAAAATACTGCCCTACAGAGAGGATGCGCCCCTACAGGGCGAACATCCTTATGATGTTTCAAAATCATGTGCGGACCTGCTGGCCCAGTCTTATCATAAGACATATGGCTTGCCTATCGGCATAACAAGATGCGGCAATTTTTATGGCGGCGGTGATTTGAACTTTAACAGGATTGTCCCCGGTACAATTAAATCAGTAATTCATAATGAATCCCCTATCATAAGAAGCGACGGGACGTACATAAGGGATTATATCTACATAAAAGATGCTGTAAAAGCCTACAAATTGCTTGCAGAGCATGTTGACAAGCCGCATGTAAAGGGCAATGCATTTAATTTCAGCTATAACAATAAGCTGACTGTGCTTGAAATTGTTAATGCAATAATACGGCTGATGGATTCTGGCCTAAAGCCTAAAATACTTAACGAAGCCACAGGAGAGATAAAGCATCAATATCTTTCAAGTGCAAAAGCAAGGGCTGTCTTGGGTTGGGAACCAAGTTATTCTGTTGAGGAAGGTCTCAAAGAGACAATAGAATGGTACAGGGAGTTCTTTGCATCACACAAGTAAAATGGGTATTTTAACCGGAAAAAGGGTTCTTATTACGGGTGCAGGCGGGTTTATCGGTTCGCATATTATTAAAAGGCTTCTCAAAGAAGGCGCTGGTATATACGCACTTGACAAGAAAGATATAACCGCTGCCGGTATATTCTATTTTCATGCTGATATCTGCGACAGAACTTCACTAGGCGCCGCTATAATCAGTATAAATCCGCAGATAATAGTGCATCTTGCAGCATGCCTTGACAAAAATGCATCAGAAGTCGAAATGATGAGAATAAATTATCAGGGCACAGCAAATCTCATTGATGCGCTTGAATCCATGCCCTATGAACGGTTTGTGTATATTAGTACATCGGAACTGTATTTCGGGAATGGCGTACCTTTTTCAGAGCAAATGCCTTTACACCCCCAGGCCGCATATGCGCGCTCAAAACTCATGGCCGAGGAATATTGTATGAGGCAATTCAATGAAAAAAGCAAGCCCATAACCATTTTGAGGCCATCTATAGTTTATGGCCCTGGGCAAGCCGGAAGCATGTTTATTCCGCAATGCATTACTTCTGCATTAAAAGGTGAAGATATGAAAATGACTGCAGGCGAACAGACCAGAGATTTTGTATATGTTGAGGATGTTGTGGAAGCTATTTTAAAGGGAAGCTATGTGCCGGCAGCTGCTGGCGAGATCATAAACATAGGCTCTGGCATTGAAACAACATTGAAAGCAGCTGCATTAAAAATAAATGAATTGGCTGGGAAGACAATGAGGATTGATTTTGGCGCACTGCCTTATCGTGAAAATGAGATCTGGCATTATGTGCTTGATATTGAAAAAGCAAAAACCACCCTTGGATGGCAGCCCCTAACCGCTTTTGCAGAGGGCCTAAGGGCAACCTTACTTTCATATAGGCAGCCTCTGTGAGGTTTGCCACAGTATATGGATAATGCATGCGCGCGAGACAGCCCTATAGTTCATAAGCTTTATAATGGGATATTTTGGTATTACTGTGATGGGCAGCAATAAATCGGGCTGGTTGCTTTATATCCCCATACTTGTATTGGGGGCATATTTGCTTATCCGCCTTATAGACCAGTCTAAGATAATGTGGTTCTTTCCGTTAGATACTACAAATGACATGTCTTCTTACATGGCGCAGTTCTATTTTCTTTTAAAGTGCGGGTATCACAACCTATGCCCTTATTGGTATAACGGTTTTATTGCTTTTGAGCTGACGCCGCCGGGATGGTATTTCTTTGCTTTGCCAATCTATTGGCTTACAAAGGATATACAGGTTACTTTTTATATATCGCTCATAGTTATTTATGTTCTGGCTTTCTTAGGCATTTTTTTAATTGGCAGGCTGCTAAAGTTTAGCATTCTGCAGAGGCTACTTTTCTTTCTATTATTTTTTGGAAACGCGATTGCAATTGGAAACTTTATCCGCCTGGGGCGGGTGCCTGAGCTGTTTGCATGGCTTAATTTTCTTATAATCGGGCTGGCGGTTTTATACTATAAGGACAAGCCTATTGGGTTATCCTTTTTCTGGCTTATCCCTCCCCTCTCAATAGTAATTCTTTCCCACCAAACTGTGGCAATTCTTGCCGGCATCATGATAATGTCGCTTTTTTTCATTAAACATTCTGCCGAGCGCATCAAGATTGCGCTTTGCGCTTTATTGCCTCTTGGGCTGACTTCATTTTGGTGGTTGCCTTATCTGAAGTCTTTCGGCGGTTCTGCTGGTGTTGGGCTGGTATTGACAGAAACCCTGCTTCGGTTTGATAGGGCTTATATCGCGCAAACACTGGCTGCCTTTATTATTCCAGTTATTCTTTGGCTGGTCTTTTATATGTACTGGAAATCAAATAACAGGCCTCTGAAAGACCTTGTCTTTTTCTCATTGCCCCTGCTTTTAAGCCTGCTTTTTTTTACGCGGTTGATCATTTTAATCCCCCTGCTGAAGTACATCTATCCGGATGTTTACATGCTTTATTTCCTGTTCTTCGCATTGTTCTTGTTCTTAAAAACTGATTTCTCATTATTTGGAAAACGCATAATACTACTCGCGCATATAATGCTAATCCTTTTTGCAGTTGCCAGTGTTGCGGTGAATGCTTTGCACACGCCGGGCTTTATAACTCCAGGTGAATCTGTTCAGGAAGTTTTGTCTTTGCTCGGCAGGGTAAATGGCACATTTTTATTGATAGGGGCAACGCCGTCTACATTGTATGCAAATGCCGTATATAGTTATGCTCCAATATATCATGGCCTATTTACTTCGGGCGGCTGGTATACTACACTTATTACTCCGGAGTATTACAATCACCTGGTTAGCATAAACAACTATCTGGATGAGGCAGATTGCGGCAGCTTGATAAGCACGGCAAACTTTTTAAATACGTCTTATTTAATAACGCTTAACAATTATTGCAGCACACTTGGTGCCTGCGGCTTAAGCTATATAGACAAAAATAGCAATGCATGCCTATATGGAGTGAAACAAAATGTGTAAAGCTATGATAATCCTCCCGACTTACAATGAAAAAGAGAATATCTCCGCGCTTATAACTGAGATTTTCAAGGTAGCAAAAACCGACGGCCTGAGCCTGAATATTGTTGTAGTTGATGATAATTCTCCGGATGGCACCGGGAGGGTCGTTGACAGGCTTGCAAAAGGCAGTTATAAAAACAAATTGTTTATAATAAAGAGGGCAGGCAAACTTGGGTTAGGCACGGCATATATTGCCGGGTTTAAATTTGCACTGAAAAAACAATATGATTACGCAATTACTATGGATGCTGACTTTTCCCATAACCCCAGATACTTGCCTGCAATGCTTGCAAAAATGCAGGAATGTGATATCTGCATAGGCTCAAGATATGTACCTCATGGCGGCACCAAAAATTGGGGCTTGTCAAGAAAGATTATAAGCCGCGGCGCCAACACATTAGCCCATCTTATGCTGGGTCTGCAGGCGCGTGATTGCACAGCCGGTTTTCGCTGCTATAAGCGCGGGGTTCTTGAATCGCTTAATCTTAATGCAATACATTCGAACGGATTCTCTTTCCTCATGGAAATGCTGTATAAATGCCAAGAAAAGGGTTTTAAGGTTGGGGAAGTACCGATAATATTTGAGGACCGGCGTGTTGGGATTTCAAAAATATCAAGGAAAGAGGTTGCGAAGGCATTAATCACATTATCCAGATTTACTTTGTACCGGCTCTTTGGGGGCAAGCATGAGAATTAAAAAAAATGTTAAAAAAATTACATTTCTAAATCCCCCTCTTTCGCTTGAAGGGCTTTATAATGAGCTTGGCGCAAGCGGCAGTGAATTACCTCCCTTAGGGCTTGCGATAATGGCGGCAACCACAAGGCAGGCAGGTTATGAAACAAAAGTAATAGATGCCATAGCCTTAAAAATGGGGGTAAGGGATACGGTTGATGCGATAGTTAAGCAAAGCCCGGATGTAGTGGGTATAACTGCTACGATCATGGCGATATACCAGGCAGATGAAGTTGCACAAATGGTTAAGAAGCGGCTTCCACGGGCTATAGTAGTAATAGGGGGTCCACACTTTACAGCGGTTCCTGAAGAAACAATGCGCAGGTTTCATTCATTTGATATCGGGGTGTTAGGCGAGGGTGAAGACACATTTGTTGAACTTTTGCATAAACTTGGGTCCAATCTTCAGAATGTTAAAGGGCTTTACCTGAGGCATAACCGGGATATTAAATTTACAGGCAAGAGACCTCCAATTATGGACTTGGACAGGATACCTTTCCCTGCATGGGATTTGCTGCCAAACCTTGTGAAATACTATCAACCGGCAGCCGACTCCCTGAACCGCGCGCCTGCAACCCTGCTTATAACGTCCCGCGGCTGTACTGGGCAATGCCTTTTTTGTGATAGAAGCGTTTTTGGGAATCTTTGCCGTTGCCATAGCGCAGATTATGTTATAAAAATGATAAAGCTTTTGCAGCAGGAATATGGCATAAGGGAGCTTTTCATAGAAGATGACAATTTTCTTCTTTTCAAAAGCAGGCTCAAGGAAATCTGTAAAAGGATAATAGAGGAAAAAATTGACATAACCTGGTCATGCATGGCGCGTGTTGACACTATTGATGATGAAATGCTGCTTCTTTTAAAAAAAGCAGGGTGCTGGCAAATCAATTTTGGATGTGAGAGCGGCTCTCAGAAGATATTGGATATACTAAACAAAGGGGTCACTGTCAGGCAGGTTGAAGACGCCATACGCCTTGTAAGAAAGCACGGCATAAAAGTTAAAGGGCTTTTTATGCTGGGTAATTTTGGCGAAACAAGGGAAACTATACAGGAAACGCTGGATTTTATAAAGAGAGTTCCTCTTACCGATTTTCACATGACCTGCTTTACCCCCCTGCCTGGCGCGGCCGCCTATGAGCTGGCCCATAAATATGGCACATTTGACCCGGACTGGAAAAAAGCAAATATGTTCAATGCGACTAATTTTGTGCCCAATGGGTTAACAAAGGATGAAATAGACTATTATTACAAAAAAGCATGGCGCGCATTTTACTTGCGCCCAAGAATAATTTTATATTACGCTACAAAATTGCGTGAGCCTGCCCTTAGGAAAAAGCTGTTCCTGGGGGGCATAGCATTTTTAAAATTCATTCTTAAGGGAAACACAAATGAAAAATAATTGGGACCGCCATTGGTCAAGGGCGAGCAATTCGGTCTTCGGAGGTTTTCTTACGTTATACCGGAAAGCTATCATAGCAAACGCGGTAAAGCACTATGCAGAAAAGTTTTTCAGGCCTCAGGGCATATTTCTGGAATGCGGTTCAGGCACATCGCAGGCTTCTGGAACAATAACTAAAAAGGCAAGAACCCTGGTTGCGGTTGATTTTTCACTTCCCGCCCTGAGGAAAGCTGTAAAGGTGCCGGTTATTGATAAAGCACTTTGTGCAGACATAATGAGCCTGCCTTTTAGGAGCGGTTCGATTGACGGTATCTGGAACCTTGGCGTTATGGAGCATTTTTCCAGACAGGAAATCGCAAGGGCTTTAGCTGAGTTTGCAAGGGTGCTTAAGCCCGGTTCCTACGCAGTCTTGTTCTGGCCGCCAAAGGCCGGGCATTGCCATCTAATAATAACGCTTATAGAGAGTTTTTCAAGAAATGTACTGGGCAAGGAAATAGACCTTTTTCCTGATGAGATAACGCTTTATTCACGTCATCTCAATATAGAAGGCATTGCCCGAAGGTGCGGGTTCTATGAGTGCCGTGCTGAATATACGGCCCGGGACCTCTTTACCTACGCCGTAGTCATTTGCAGAAAGCGTTAAAACAGCCTGACTCCCTCATATATAATCTTTGGCCAGAAACGCAAATTAAATATGAGATTTATATTCATCACACATTCATGTGTGCAAAAACATTTTTTATCTGTAATCTGCTTTTGGATTTCCTCTGCTTTTTTTGACAGCCATAGCTTCCTTAAATCATAGCCGGTTTGGTTCAGGTTTCCTATTGGCATATTGAGCAACTCACAGGGGTATACCATGCCATTACTGTAGACAACCCCGCTTAAGTTCCCGGCCAGGCACCGTATGAGGCATTTCTTTTTGCCGAATGTCTCAAGATTCAGTTTGTGGGCCAGGATGTTTACTGCGTTTGCGAACGGTGAGAGGAAAAAACCTTTGTTTGCTATATCCCCTTTCCGAATATCTTTTTCAATAATCTCGCATGCTTTTCTGTAAGATTTAATGCTGACTGCTTTTGCGCCTTCGTTCTTTGGGCTGCCCCTGACAATGTTAAGGTACGCCATGTCCGGCTTCATTTTGCGAGTTATGTAATCATAAAGCTTAGGAAATTCTTTCTGGTTATATCCTGTAAGGGTAGTCAGCGTCCCAACATCCAGGTTTTTAAACTCTTTCTTCAGTTCCTTAAGCGCATAGAATGTGCTTACAGCTTTTTTAAAGGTTCCTTTAACACCCCGGATATTGTCATGCACCCTCTGCAGCCCGTCCAAGGAAACATAAACCACTATTGCTGCATCCGGGCACAGCCGGAGTATGTGCTTTGTGGAGTCAACGGTCTGCTGCGACAGCAGCCCGTTTGTGGGGATTGCAAAGTGCCTTGTTTTGTTGTTTTTGTAGAATTCATGCAGTATTTCAGGCAGGTCTTTTCTGAGAAAAGGCTCTCCCCCGCTTATATTCAAGAGAAGAAGCCGGCCCATACTTTTGGAAAGATTTCTAATATCTGCCAGCGAAAACTCTTTTTCATCTTTATTTATTTCTTTCCAGAAAAAGCAATGCCTGCAGCGGCAGTTGCATTTCTTAGTCACAAACAGCGTAAGGTGAAGCGGCATTCCTCTGCGGAATATTGCCCTCCGTACATAATATAGATAGTCTATAATTCCCATTTTGTGTTATTGAAGGATTTTATTTTTTTAAGCTTGATTACAGGCGTTTTATATTTTAATTTTGGATCAAACCGTTTGCTAAGCCCCGCTATAATCCCTGTGCCGTAAGAAATATGCAGTAACGGATAAAGAAATAAAGCTGCTAATCCCGCAGATGGGCTTTTATTCTTTATTGCGATAGAAGCGCCTGAAAAAAGGCCCGCAATACCGTAACTGGCACGGGGCATAAGATAAAATCCCGGATGGTAAAATACAGCGGATAAGATATACAATACAAAGGCGGCTGGCAAAAAGAAGACAGGCGTAACGGATGACGGGCTTATTATAACCTGGGTTTGACAGTTGATG
>DUKS01000066.1:0-29391 GCA_013329215.1 Nanobdellota archaeon
TGGCATTTATGCGTGCATACGATCAAGAAAATACCTTGTTCCTGCGCTTGGCATATTGTTCTTTGCATACTTCTCTTACCATGTGCACAAGGAAATGCGGTTCGGGCTGCTGATGCTGCCTTACTTTGCTATTTTGGCTGCTGTCGGGATTAAGCGGGTATTCAGGCAGGGCTGGGCATTCTGGGCAATACTTGCTGTTACAGGCATTGTGTTTGCATCGCACCTGCCTTCTGAATGGCCTATACCTGATGCAAGGGAAGGGTACCTGCATTATATAGAAGGGGAAACAGTAACAGGCGAAGTTTTAACCGCTGACCCTTTGGTAAACCTGTATTCTTCAAAAGCTGTTATTCCCATGTATTATCCTGTGTTCAATGCTGGTTTGGCTTCAAAGTGGATTTCTTATGCCAATGAAAATTATGCAAGTATAAGCTACGTGTTTCTTGACACCTGCAGCGGCGGCGTAATATGCAACCCTGGTGAAGCAGGGTGCGAAGCGAAGAAGTGGGAGCTTATTGCTTTGCTCAAGGAGAAGTTCAGGACAGGGTATTATGCAAAGCAGGATTCGTGCGAGTATTGGGTGTTTGAGGAGAAGAAAAACGATTCTAGTAAGGTTTAAAAACCCACGCCCCTATTTTAGATTATTCCAATGTGGCTGAACGTGTTTTTGTGGATATTGTACTTCATTGCGCTTTACTTTGCAATATTCCTGCTTTCCATATTTGTCTTTGAGCCTGACAGCAAGCCGAAGAAGCTTGCGCACTTTCCTCTTGTCAGCGTAATAATACCTGCATGGAATGAGGAAAAGGACATAAGGGAAACGGTCGAGTCTGCAAAAACCCTTAACTATCCAAAGCTGCAGATAATAGCTGTTGACCACGGCTCTGATGACAACACAGGAAAAATACTTGACTCTATACAAGGCATTAAGGTGCTGCACATCAAAAGAAAGCACAGCGACAACAAGGCTGTAGCCTTCAATGCAGGGCTCAAGCACGCGACAGGCGAATTCGTTGCCTGCCTTGACGCGGACTCATCAGTCCATCCTGAAGCGCTGAACTGCATGCTGCCTTATTTCATGGAATCTGAAAAAATAGCGGTTGTAACTCCCATGATGCTTGTAAAAGAGCCAAAGAACCTGCTCCAGAGGCTGCAGAAGTATGAATATATCACCTCGCTCTTCATAAAGCGGCTGACAAGCCACATAAACTGCATTTATGTCGCGCCCGGCCCGTTCAGCGTGTACAGGACAAATATCCTGAAAGAGCTGGGCGGGTTTGACGAGAATGCAATAGCAGAGGACATGGAGATTGTGTACCGCATCCAGAAGAACCAGTACCTTGCAAGGCAGTGCCTTAACGGTGGATACAGCTATGCGCTTGCGCCAAGGACATTAAGCTCGTTATTCAAGCAGAGAAAAAGGTGGTACGGCGGCTCACTTTCAAACTTATACAAGTACAAGGAGCTTACAATGAACAGGCAATACGGCGATTTCGGGTTTTTCCATATGCCGAGGAGCCTGCTCGGTATTCTTACTGTATTCACAACGCTCGGGCTTTTCGCTTATTTCGTGCTGATACCGGTTTTAAGGAAAATTTACGACCTTTATCTCATAAGGTTTGAAGTCATGCCATATGTGTCAAGCTATAACATTGCGGTGGACATATTTGACCTGAAAAACACGCACGGCATGTTTGTCGTGCTTATCCTCATGCTGATAAGCCTGTTCTTCTTTGTTTACGCGCTCAGCACTGCCGGGGAAAAGCTTAATAAGAAAGATATCCCCACATTGATTATATTTTTAACAGTCTACCCGTTCCTGCTTTCATGCATGTACCTGGCGGTTGTGGTAAAGAAAGCATTCGGCGGCAAGTTTGTCTGGCATAAAATGGAGAGGTAAGATGGCAAGGGAAATCCTGAAAAGAAGGTATGTGTTTGTGCTGATTGCAACAATAATAATATTCCTGCTCGGGTTTTTCATGGGCATTGTGGTTAATGAGAAAAAAGCCGGCGTAATGGAGCAGATGAAAGCCATACAGGACCTTGATGACCTCAGCCTGCAGCTGCAGTTTACATACCTGAACTCGCTGGATGTGAACAGCACAGAGGGGTGCAAGGCGATAGGCGCTGCGCTTGAGCAGAGCTGGATTAACCTTAATGATGCATACAACAACCTTATAAAATACAAGGACAATCCTGATGCTGACCAGGCAACTGCCCGCCTGCTTGAAAGGAACGACCTTCTCAACAACATCAGGTACTGGTTCCTGCTGAAAAAGGCAAAGAGTTCATGCGAACTGGATGACTCTGTGTCTGTATTGTTTTTCTTCTCGGAAAAAAGCTGCTCTGAATGTGGTACGCAGTCGACAATACTGGAGCATTACAAGAAGATTTTGGGCGACCGCTTCCTCCTGTTCCATATAAACGGGGATGTGGATGACGCAATGGTCAAGATACTCGCCAACCAATACAGCGTTACAAAATACCCGACAGTTGTTATAGAGAACCAAAAGTTTGAAGGTGTTATGCAAAAAGAAGAGGTAAAGAAGCTTATATGCTCAAAATTCAAGACAGAGCAGCCGGAATGCGCGGCAGCGCAGTAAGCGGAAAAGCCGCAAACGCGGGGTTCTGCATACTTCTTTTCATGTTCCTGTCAGCGCTGGTTTTTGCCCTGATTAAGAACCACCTGCCTGACTGGGACGAGTCTGTTTACATAGGTATGGGCAAATACATCTATTCGCTCGGAGCAACAGGCGGCTGGGAAATGCTGAGACCGCTTGGGATTCCACTGCTTATAGGCGCACTGTGGAAAGCAGGGCTAAGCCCAATAATAGGGACAAAGCTGATTGCAATAGCATTTTCCGCAGCCTGCCTGCTGCTTGTATACATCCTGGGCAAAAATATGTTTAGCCCGCTTGCAGGATTGTTTGCAGCCCTTGCTCTTGCAGCAACGCCTGCCTTTTTCTACAACAGCGCTTACGGCATTTCAGACATTCCTTCAGCAGTGTTTGCGCTTATCGCATTATACACGCTTGTGAAGGGAAGAAGCAATTTCATTGCAGGCATGTTTGCAGGCATCGCATTCCTTTTCAGGTTTCCGCAGGGGCTGTTTTTTGCGGCCCTTTTGCTTGCGATTTTGATTGCAGGATTTAAGAAACCAAAGCTGGCTAAAAGCATATTCATGTGCTGCGCAGGGTTTTTAATAATCATACTGCCGTTCCTTGCGTTTAACTATTTCATGTATGGGAATGAAGTCAGCCCCATGGTTGCAATATTGCGGCCAATGCTGCTTGCTTCAGGCGAACAAGCCAACCCGTCTTATGCGCAGATTGTTTATCCGATTGATTTGGTCAAGTCAAGCCCGCTGCTGATATTGTCAGTTGCAGGGCTTGTTTATTTCATCAGGAAAAAAGACTATTCTATCCCAAAAGTCCTGATGCTTGCTGCAACTGCATTGTTCATGATATACTTTTCAGCCATTGAAAACAAGCAAATGAGATTTGCATTGGCATTCCTGCCTTATGTTGCGCTGTTTTGCGGCTGCGGGTTTTCAGAGCTTGTGAAAAACAGAAAACCAATGGCATACGCAGCCCTTATCCTGTCAATTGCAATAAGCCTGCCTGTTGCATACCTCGGGCTTGCAGAATCAGGAATATTTAACAGCCCCGATTACTCAGTGGAAGAGTTTTATTCATATTTTAATGCAAATCCCGCAAACGGCGCTGTGCTTGCAACAATGCCCCATCCAATGGCATACTCTGACATCAGGCTTGTTCCGATGTATTATCCTTCAAGAATCCCGCTGAAAGAAATAGAGCCAAAAATATCCGCAGTGATGCTTGTGCCTTCAGCCCTTTACTGCAGGCAGGAAGATGAAGAATGCGGCAGCAGGCTTGAATCATTCATAACGGATGTAACAAACAACGGAGAAAGGGCCTTTTCAAAAGAATATTACGGGAAAAGCTTTGAGATTTACAGTTTGAACCCCCTTAATTAATCAGATTTCACTTTCCATATCTCAACGCCGTCTTCATCGTAAACCTTGCTGTCCTTGAAGTCGCGGTTGTATTTCAGAAGGAACAAAAGCCCTTCTTCATCATCTTTCCAAAGCATGGATTTCATGCCGCTGTCTATCCAGATGTATGTCACATTGTATTTTTCAAGCAATTTAAGCGCTGTCGGCAGGTCCCTTGTGTAGAACAGTTCTTGAGAATCCTTCCAGCGCTCATTAACATCCTTAACAAACCACATGTTCTCGTCCATCACATTTTTGTGGCCCGCATAATTTATCCAGAATCCCCTTGTATAATGCGAGAACACAGTGCCTTCCGGCATTGAGCCCAGGCTTGAAACAGCGCTTATGACTGCCGCGCCCGGCTCTGAAGCGACAAACCTGCCTGCAAAGGACACCGCGGAAAACAGTATTCCGCAGACAAGGATAAGCAGCACAAACCTCTGGAAAAGCCTGCTCTCCCATCTGGCATTGTATATGTACATAACGCCGTAAGCCGCAAACACGCATACAAATAAGTTAAGGAAGAGCACGGCCTTTGGAATGAAGAGTGAAAGCAAAACAAGCAAAGCCAGTGAAAAGAACGCAAACAGGTTCCTGTATTTGTCATCCCAGATTGCTATAACCCCAAACACTGCAAGCAAAAGTGCAAAAACCCCTATTCCCGAAGCTGCGCCAAGGTCGGATATCAGCGACTGCAGCGCAGGATTTATCCCGCCTGCAAGCGAATCAAACAGAGGCCTTGCAAAGCCTGCATTTTTTATGACAAAGCCGTAATAAAGCGAGGCTGATGCAAGCGAGCATAAAAGCGATGCAATGAACAGCTTTTTTCTTTCTTTTTTTGCAAAGAATGCATAGAAGAAAAGAAGCAAGATTGTGATTAGCGCCATTGCAGGGTCAAAAAGCGGAAGCACTGCAAACACAGGCACTGCAAGCATCCTTGCAGCTGATTTCCTTGAAAAAATCCAGAACCCCAAAAGCGAAAGGAACATTGCAAAAGCGGCTGTTCCAAGCGTGCCGAACATGTAAATAAAAGCAGGCGATGTAATCAGCGCCATAAGAGCTATTCTCGCATGCTTTATGCCCAGGTCTTTCAGCAAAAGCGCAAAAAGCACGAATGACAATATCCCCAATATGAGCGGCGCAAGCGTGGCCAATTCCTGCGGGATTAAATGCAGCACAAGCGGGGTGCCCATAGGGTACGATGCAAACCTGCCGCCGAAGCTTAATTCATCGTAAATCCCTATGTCCGAGGCAGCCCTCGCAAGGAAATAAGGCTCCCTGCCCGGCAGCATGCTGTCCGGGCTCCTGAATATGAAAACAAGCGAAAGCATGAATACGCACGCAATAAACAGAAGCGCGCTAGCAAAGCAGCTTGTATACTTTTGCCTTTTCGCCGGAGTATCCGGCTTCAAAGCATTCAGTATTTGCATTTTTCAGGTCCTCCATTTTGTAAGCATCCCTAACTTTTTGCGAAATGAATATGTAATCAACCCCGTACCTGTGCATAAGCTGCGTTGCCTTAACAAGCGATTCGGTTGTCAGCATTGTGTGCACATCATCATACCTGTCAGGCGCAAACATGAAAGTCGTGTCTGCAACTGTTTTCCTTTTTGCAACAGCCGCTATCAGGTCGCCGTCTTCTATGTATCCAAGGACTGTTGAATCCCCGGGGGAATTGGCCTTAATCCATTCAAGGGCATTTATTTCGTCAGCTGAGACAGCCTGCCTTATTGTGGTTCTCGCGCTTAGATAAGACGGCAGCACAAGAAGAAGCGCTACCAGCACTATGAAGCCGGCGAATATCGGCTTTTTGAACCTTGCAAACTTGGTGATTTTGACATAGGCAACCGCCTTTTCAATCGCGACAGCTGAAAGTATGGACAGCAGTATGCCGAGAAACATCATGCCCACTGCAAAGCTTATCAGCTTAAGGAACAGCAGCACAAAGTCAGAAAGCACAAGCGCGCTCAAAAGGTAGGCTGAATCGCTCTTTTCCCATGAAAGGCCGAACACAATCCCCATTGCGCCGAGTATCAGCGGTATTATGCCTATCCCGCTTATCAGGGAGAACACATTTATGTTCACAAAATATGTGTTAAGAAGCGCAGGCGGAATGTTTTGCAGCACAGCGTAAAGCCCGAGCGAAAGGAATGCCTTCTTATAGATTATAAAGCTCATCAGCAGCACAAGCAGGGCAAAGAAGATTATGGCCTCCCGCGCCTGCTTCCTTATCTTAATTGACTCCACGTTCAGGAGTATTGCATAGAATATGAATGAAATCACAAGCACTGCAGTGAAAGGATGTATTATAGGCAGCATTATTGAAAGCGCCACAAACCTGCCCTTGTGCGTTTCAATGTTCATAAGGCAGTAAACCTGGTAGAAAATCAGAGGGAAAACAATTGAATACACTGATATGCTGTTCACGCTGTTCTGGATGAAGATGGGTATGAAGCCCGAGATTAATGCAGCCAGCAGCGGCGCTGTCGTGTTCTGCGTTAATCTTTTTGCAATCGCATACACTATGAATATCATTGCCGCGAACAGCATCTCAGGAAGCAGCTTGAACACAAAAAAGTCAGGCAGAGCCACCCTTGCAGCAGCAAGCATGTAATGGAATATGTGCGCGTCTATTATGTACCTTCCGCCGTAGCTTAGGTCGTCATAAATCATAGGCTGAAGGTTTTGCGAGATATAATCAGTATGCCTCAGGTTATAGTAAGCAGAATCTGCGCTGAAATTGTCTGTCTGCAGCGCGAAAAACGCCCTGAACGCGAATGTTAATATGAATATTGCAAAAAGGATTATGTATTCCTTCTTCATGCTTATTTAGCCTCTTCAATGCTTGGTTCTGCAGTTTCCTGATCTTCATCATCCGGCTTCCTGCGCGGGCCCTGCGGCTCCGGCTTCTCAGGGCCTATGTCTTCAGGGTCAGGCTGTATGTCGTCAGGCTCATCCTTCTTTTCAGGGTGCGCTGCAAGCGTTGCCTGCTGCTCCTGCTTTGTCTCAACTTTTTCAACAGTGCCCACTTTCTGCTGGATTTCAGCGCATTTCGCAGTCAGCTGGTCCTCAACAATGTCAAAGTAGTCGTAGAATTTCGGCGCAAGCTTCAGCATCCTTGTCCTGCCGTGCTTCTCTGACATAATGAATTCCTGCTCTTTCAATGCATGAATATGGTCGTAAGCGCTGTTTCCGCGTATTTTGATGAGGTCTGCCTGCAGTATGGGCTGCTTGTATGCTATGATTGCAAGCGTTTCCTGGGTTGGCCTGTCCAACTCTGTGTTTGATAACAGCCTTGCAGATATTGCAACATAGTCTTTTCTCAGTGCGAGCTTGTATTTGCTGTTCTCCTCAAGTATTTCAAGCGAAGTGTTCCTTATCTTATAGTCCCCTATCAGCTTTTCAATCGCTTCCTTCACTATCCCTATAGAGCCAAAGCCCGCATACTGCGCAATATCCTCTGCTGACATAAAGCTGCCTGTGATGAATAAAACAGCCTCTATCTTGTTCTTCATGTCAGACAGTGCTATCTGCTCTTCATTGCCCATAGGATAGGAAAAGAGCGAATGTATTTTTAAAGTTTGTTATTGAATAAACAGGCATTATAAGGCGTATAAACAGCGTTCGTGAGAGAAGGCAGGCCTCCGGCATGAAACAAAACATTTATAATCCAATTAAAACAGTAAAAGCTTATGGCATTTTTTGACGCATTCAAGGATACTGTGCAGCTTGTGAAGAATACGTTTGCTGTCATCGGGAAGAATCCTGCTATATTAACGCCGACAATAAAGCAGGCATGGATTGTAGGCATTACGCTCCTTGTGATTCTATTGGGCATAGCAGCAATTGTCTTTAAATACAGCATCCTTCCCACAATAGGGATTATTGTGCTTGTTGCATGCACCCTGTTCCTTGCCTTTGTGTTTCCTTTTGTCAAAATTCATTACAAGGCAGCCCAGTGCTGGATGGTTTACCAGACATTCTCCGGAAAGCCGGTGACTTATGAAGAAGGGCTTGAGAGGGCGCGGGTAAACAGGAAAGATATATTCGTGCTTGGAGTTTTTGATATACTGCTCAGGCTGGTGGCAAACGAGCTGAAGCAGGGAACCAGAAAAAGAGGGATGCTTGGTGTTATAATAAGCATAATAATGAAGATAGCAGGAAAGGTTGTTGAGGAAGGGTGGGACCTGATAGGGCATTACCTTCTGCCTGCAGCCATCATCAAGGAACAGACAGTGAGGGAAGCACTGCCTGAAATCAAGAATATAAAGAGTAATGTGCCTGCGGCGCTTATGGGTGTTTTCGGATTTGATTTTATCGGCGACCTGATAAGCAAGTATTTTGTTATTATGTCACTGCCTTTCATATTCCTAGTGGTGGTCCTTGGCGCCAAATTCAGCTCATGGATACCTTTTGCGCTTTTCATGATTATCCTCGTAATTTTAATAGTGGCTGTCCAGGTGGTTATTGATATGGCAAAGGTAATCTATTTCACATTGTTTTATATGTCAATAACAATGCCCGACAAGATTTCAAAGCAGTACAGGGCAGAAGTCACTAATTATTTGCTAAGCAACAAGGGAAGACGGGGGACTACAAGCCGTCCGCTCGGCAATATTTAATCTGCTTTATCCCAGCGCCCTTACCTTCTTTTCAAACTCGTAGAGGCTCTTTACAACGAAATCGTGCTTTTCAACACCTTCCCTGTCCAATAAGAATGACTTAATGCCTGCTTTTTCCGGGTTCTCATAGTCGTGCGCCCTTGAATCGCCGACATGCACCATTTCATCCGGTTTTATGCCCAGCTTTTTGCATATCTCCTTATACGCCTCAGGCTCTTTCTTCATTGTGTTGAAGTCGTTATGCATTGAAAAAGTGGCTTCAAAATACTGGCTGATGCTTTCCTCCGCCAGCTTCAGGTCAATCATGTGCCTTGGCGAAGCTGAAACCACAACCAGCCTGTAATCCTGCCTCAATGATTTCAAAACAGGAGTTGTGTCCTTGTAATGCCGGATATGTTTTTTCAGGTCTTTTATGAATTCATGCAGCGGCTCCTGTATGCCGAAGTGTTTTAGCCAGTAAGCAGGGTCTGCCCATTCCCTGTTTCCGTAAAGCTTCTTGTATTCGCCCCTTGCAAAATCATGCGCTTCCCTGAACGGGATGCCTTTCATCTTTGCGAACACGCTTGGCAGCGCAACAAAATAGAACCTGTTGTTGAATTCCTCGTCAGTGAGGCAGCCGTCCATGTCAAAGGAGATTACCTTAATCTTATTCATTGAATAGTGTAAGGAAGCAGGTGATAAATAAAGGTTTGCTTCCGCTGCTTTTGAAAAGGTTTCAGCGTGTTTTTAAACAGCACAATCGATTTTTCTGGGAGGTCTGCAGGATTTTCAACTTCGCTGAAAGTCATGCGGAATTTTGTCAGAAACGCATATTAAGATGAATTTGATATAAGCCGTATGCAAGAACATGAGCCGAAAAGGTTAAATACATATGTTCCTAACATATGTTATAGAGATATGCTAAGCCCTAGATTCCAAGGGCTTAAGATAATAGTGTCTGACTCCGCCATGCGGGAGCTTTTCAAGCTTGGAAAAGACATGCATGATGTTTTGGAAGTGCTTGAGAGCGGATATGACGCGCCAAGAAAGCGGAAGGCAGGCACGATTGAAAGATGGCTGGATAAAGGCAAGAAGACAGTTAACGCTATTATTGCTTTGGATTATAACGAAACAATGCAAGAGGAATGCTGGGTGCTTGTGCACTTTGGAAAGTTTGCAAGGAATAAAAAATGAAATGCCACAGCTGCGGAAAACAAATGGAGCATGTTAAGGCAATGGACTTTAACAGCTATAAGATTGGCGGATGGAAATGCCCCTGCGGGGAAAAGTATTACGAGCCTGAGCAGGCACATAGGGTTTTGCTTCTGAACAAGCTGAAAAAAGAGGCGATAAGGGCAAAGCTTGGAAGAATAAAAAGCAATTTGATTCTAAGGCTGCCTACAGGCATCGAGCATGCCCTTAGGCTTAAGCAGGGAGAAGATGTGCTTATTTCAATAGAGAATGATGCAATAAAGATAAAACAAGCATAATCTAAGAAATTATGGCGGAGCCGGGCTTTTTATTCATTAACAAAAACGCCTTCTGCCATGAACGTGCCCTTGTCTGTCTTTAATGTCAAAAGGTCTTTCAGCTTGTTGTTGGGCCTTACTGACTTGACTGCGGTTTCAGCAAGCCCTTCCTTTAGAAGTATGTCGCCGGGCCTTAACTCCGACGCTTTCTTTGCTGAGAAGCTGCTCATCACAAAAAGCTGGTTTTCAGAGCAGTTTATCTCTTCAACCGCCATCACAGTGGCTGCCTTTTCAACTTTTTCATCAATTATGTCAAGCACCTTGGCAGTGCATTGTGATTTATCAGCCAGGTTAACAGCCATTACCTCGTCGCCTTTCTCTATGTCTCCTATTGCGACAAACTGGCCGTCTGCCATTGCTATTATTGTTTCTGGGTCAAATGCCATATGTTATGTAACTTATAATCTGATAATTTATTAAGCTTTGCTTAAGCAACTGGATATTTAACCCCCATCCAAAGCTTTATATAGTAGTTACTACTATGATAGAGTTACATATTAGGGGACGAAATGGAGAAAAAAAGCACCGTGCTGATATCAGGAGGAATAGATTCCTGTGTTGCGCTATATTGGGCTATAAAAGAAGGTTTAGGACCTTCGTGTCTTACTTTTACCTATCCGGAACAGCCCCAACCAGAAAAAGAAGCCATAGACAGAATATGCGCCGCAACGAATACTCCCAGATATAGTATTGAACATCCCTTGGTTTTAGGGGCGGATATTAAGCCTTTGATTCCTGATAATTTGTTTTACTATGCAACAGCGATTGCATTTGCAAGGAACAATGGCATAGATTATGTGATTGGCGGGCAAAATAAAGATGATTGGATAGAATCTAATGATGCTCCCCCGATGTTTTATAATCAGATGAATAATCTATTAAACACATCCTACGGGCAGGACATAATTCAGATATTACAGCCTTTGTTATACTTATCGAAATTAGACGTAGTTAAATTAGGGCTTTCTTTAGGCGCGCCATTGGAACATACATGGTCCTGCCAAGGCGCAGGGCCAAATCCTTGTGGTATTTGTTCAAGTTGTATAACCAGAACAGAAATAGCAAAACAAATGGGCATTAACCTATAAAATGAGACTAAATATTATAATACCGACCAGGAACGGCGCACCGAAATTGGCCGCACTGTTAAAGTCCCTTAAAAAAATTGAGCAGGATATTAATGTTATAATCGTTGTCGATGATTCTACCAAAAAGATGCAGAATAGGGCAATTAAAAAACTTTGCAGGAAGTTTGGAAAAATAGTATTGGTCGATAATGAAAAATTAAACCTGCTTAATTTTCCAAAGAAAAGCAGTATATTAAGGCTCGGCACAAATAAGTGGAATCTCGGCAATGCCAGGAATATAGGCATCCTGTATAGCTTGGCTTTTTCCGACACCAATGCTTATACTGTTTTCCTGGATGATGACATGGTAGTTTTGAAAGGCGCCGGCAAGCATATTAAAGACAGGATTTTGGGCAGAATAAACATCATTGGCGCTCCTGACTTGTCAAAATTGGAATGGCTGCAGCTTTACTTGAAGTATAAAGAGCCACAATGGAAATCTTACAATGATTACATAGAAGCTGTTTATAACAAGCTAAAACATAAGTCTATTGCATTAATCTCGGAATATACGAACCTGAGTTCGTATCAAACAAAGAAAAGCATCAAATTCCCTCAACGGTCCGAGCTGAGCGGCGGGGCATTTATTTGCTCAAATAATATCTTGCCCTTGGCTTTCTTTCCAAATTGGTTTGATGAAGACTGGTTATGGTTTTATTCAATCAGAGAATCAGCAGGAATTAAAATTAAGGGCACAAGTTTGGTGGTGCTTCATAATAGCTCAAAGAAAGAGATACTAGACTTAAACAGCCTTATTTTTGAGGAAGACGGCAAAATAATGACAAATTCCTTGAAGAAAAGCCCGGATATAAATAAGCTGAAAGACAAGGTAATTAAGGAAATATATCATAGAAAGGCTTTAGTCTCAAATATCCTATCTGCTTTTAATTCTTTAGAAGATAAAAACAGGATAGATATGCTTATTGTTAAAAGGCTTGCTCTCCTTCATAATTATTTAATTAATATTACACCAAGCAGATATATCAAAGAGATATTGAAATTCATTAAACTGCAAAAATATCTTAAGGAGAATCAATCTAACCTGAGCAGGGATATAAGGGGGATTGAGAATGGATAAGAGAATAATAATATTTTCGCCACATTGCGATGATGCAGTACTTTCATTAGGCGGTGCAATTTTAAATAATTATTTAAGAAAGAATATTTTTGTGCACACAATTTTTAGTGTATCAAATTATACAATTATTGAGCAATGCACCGGCCATACAGGCAAAATAACAAAATTAAGGAACGAAGAAGAAAGAAGAGTCATGCGGCTTATGGGAATAAGATATAAGTTATGGCACTATCCTGAGCCCTCATTAAGAAAAGGTTATAAGGAAACAAAAGATATTTTTAATCCAAAAAGTAATCCGGAAGCGAATCCCCTGTTTGGAGAGCTTTATAATGCAATAGAGAATGTTTGTCTGCAAAATGAAAAGGCATATCTATTCTTTCCATTAGGGCTGGGTAATCACATTGACCATTTGATCATAAAGGAGATAGGGATAAAGCTGCTCGCTAAATACCATTTAAAAATATACTTTTATGAAGACCAGCCTTATGCAGGCGGGGAAGATATCAAAAGCATAGAGGAGACAATTGGAAAACATTATCCGTATCTGATTAGATTTACTTTTAAGTTTGACAATATACTGGATAAAATCCATATTCTTAAAAATTACAAGTCCCAATTAGACGCAGAAGATAGCGGCTGGGTGTTTTGGCATACCCAAAGGAGAAATGGCGAAGCGGTATGGTCCGATAAGAGCAATATATCATTATTGGCGGAGGAATCGAAATGAAAAATAAACGCAATTTAATGAGCATACCCAGACATTTTTTTGAAAGACAGAAAAGGGAACGCTTGATTTGTGCCTTTCTGGGTTTAGGATTAAAATCGGTCCATAAACTCATGAAAGATGCAACAGGGCAGTTGGCCCGGGAATGGGCATATGCTAAATCTGAAAAAAAATCAAGCCCTCTTTATGAAAAAACACAATGGTATATATTCGAATTAGAAGACTGGCATATTGAAGACAAGATGAAGCAGGCCGGAATGATTGCAATTGCTTCACAGTGCAGGGGAAAAAGGTTTCTGGAATATGGCTGCGGCATAGGGGATACATTGATTCTTGCATCGATAGCCGGCGCAAAAGAAGTACACGGGCTGGATTTGCCTTCAAAAACCCTGAATTATGCCAGATTCAGGATTCTTAGGTTCACTAAAAATAAGAATATAAGATTAATAGATACTTCAAGGAACATTCAAAAATTAAAACTCCCGCAAAATTATTATGATATAATATCCGCCGAAGACATTTTTGAGCACGTTATTAATCCAATAGAACATGCCAAAAAGATATATGAATCACTGCGAAAGGGCGGTTCAATGTATTTTTCAACAGAATTTGTGCATTCAGATTTTCATCCGATGCACCTTAAGTCAAATGAAAGATTCCATGGAATCAAATGGTTATATAAACTCGAGAAAATCGGCTTTAAAGTGATAAGCCCCTGTCAGGCGATGAAAGTATGATACGAAGAGCTACTTCGGAAGATGCAAAAGGGATAATTAAATTAGTATCATCTATATTTCCCAATGAAAGCATCGTCCGCTATGGCCATGAAGCGCTGCATGCTAATTTAATAGCAGATGCATATATTTCTTATGTTGCCGAAGTGGGGCATTGTATTGTGGGGCATGCGGGCATTTTTGTCAATAGGGGCATAGCAACCCTGAATGCATTAGTAGTTTCCCCGGACTTTAGGGGCCGCAAATATGCAAGAGCTATGAATGAAAAAAGACTGGAGTATTGCGAAACCAATGATAGCATAACTCACGCCGTAATTTATAGTATGTTGCAGCATAGCTTCGGCCAAAGGCTATATGATGCATCTTTCCGGCCAATAGGCGTGTCTTTATCTGAAGGAAATCCATTTTCACAAGAAGATGGGGAAATATTCGGCCGTGATAAGATTAATGCAGAAATTGCTTTGTGCCATGCAAGGAAGTTCGGCCAGCCCAAAATAAGAATTAATTATGCCGGCAAATTGAGAGGCAGAATCCAAAAAATCTATGATGAGATCAAAATTCCAGTTGAATTCCATGAACTCGGAAAATATATCGAGAAGACTTTAGAAGATAATATTGAAATAGATTTATCAAAAGAAGATGCAGGCAGCATTATTGCTGCAGCAGAAAGGCAAGATTTCATCTTTCTGGGAATATTACCCAGTATTAAAGATGGGCTCAATATAATCGGATTCGCTTCACCGGAGTTTATTAAAAACTACCAGAAACCATTTTCCGCAAACACTAAAGAAAGAGAAGAATTTGTTAGGTCCATACTGTACCCTCAAATTTGTGCTCCTTAGTTATTCGGTTGGGGTATATACTTCTTAATTCTCTCAAGAAGAATATCAAACCTCGGAGGAATACCTTTCTGAGGCACATACTGCAATTTGATAGTATCCCCTTTTCTTCTCGGCCATATATGCATATGAAAATGAAAAACATCCTGTTGGGCATTTTTCCCGCTGCCATGGATGATATTTATATCCTTAATTCCTAAAGCCTTATTTAATGCCAAAGACAGCCTTTTGCAAACTACAGCCGCCCTTTTAATATATTTTTCCTCTACATCAAAAATATCCTTAAAATGTTTTTTAGGAACAACTAATATATGGCCTTCAGCTTCAGGGTGTATATCAAAAAAAGCAATAACCAAATTATCTTCATATACTTTCCAGCAGGGAGCTTTGCCGTTTATGATATTACAGAATATACAGCCGCTGGAAGTATTACTTCGGATCATACCTAATATAGTGCTATAAAGACTTATAAATTTATCTGGAATGAATTTCTGTAAGGTTTCATCTTGATTTTTGGGCTTTGGAAGCCAAATCAACAGCCATTACCTCGTCGCCTTTCTCTATGTCTCCTATTGCGACAAACTGGCCGTCTGCCATTGCTATTATTGTTTCCGGGTCAAATGCCATGTCCTTCCTTCCTTATATTTTAATGATTTATTAAGCTAACGCTTGGGCTTTAGCCTTTAGCACGTAGCCAGTAGCCATTACCTACTACCCACTGCCTAACGCCTATACTAGCTGGTATCTCAAAAACGCGGCTATCCCGCCAATCTCTTTCAGCTGCACTCCCTCCGCAGTATCTATTGAGATGAACATGACAGCAGAGCCCGATGCCTCTGCCTTTTCCTCCACATCATTCGCAATTGAATCCTCAACAGCATCAGAAATCAAAACCTTGTCAGCTGCATTCAATGTGATTGCATTCATAACCTCATCCTTGCCGTATGCAACCATCTCAGGCTTTGTAGCCAATATCTTAAAGAACTTCTGCATTGTTTCCCTTTCCTCTGTTATTGCTTCCTTTGCCAGCACTTCCTGGCTCTTTTCAACCAGCTCCCTTAATCCTGTTTCATCTGTATACCCGATGTCCTGCGTTGCTATGATTTTAAGCTTAAGCTGGTTGTTGAGGTAATTCTCGTTAAGGAAATCCTCTTTTGTTGTTCCCGGGCCTCCGATTAAAATCCCTTTCAGGCTTTTCATTTCAAGGAAATGGTCCTGCATCACTGCGGCTATCCTCTTGAAGAATTCTTTTGCAGCTTCTTCTCTTAGTCTTGAAAACCTCTGTGCCGAATTGTGCACAAGCAGGCAATTTGCTATAAAATTCTGGTTTTTAACAGAAATGTCTATCATCTTAACTTGTTTTGATTCAACTTTTATACTGCTTATTTCAACAGGCAAAAGAGGGCAGTTATATATCTTTTTCAATTCTTCATAAAGCACTGCATCTTCAACACAATCCATAATCGAGCTCTTAAAAACCGGCTTGCTCATTGAGCGCTTGTTATTAAAAAAATCGCTTACTTTAGGAAATAATGCAAGGTTATGCCCTGCTTTTTCTATAATCTTCCGCACGTTTGTTCCAAAAGCCAAAACCTGCCTCACATTGCTCCTGCCTGACTTGGATTTTAACAAAGCGCTTAATTTTTCATATTTCCTTGCTGATGTAAAGCCTATGTGCTCGGAAAAAGCTGTTAATGATTGCCTTTCTGATATTTCCAATGTAAACCTTGTATTCTTTGAGTAAGGGTTTCTCCTGTTATCATATTCCCTGAGAGAAGACAATATCCCGAATCTCAATAAGAGCATCTGGACCTGCTGCATCAATGCCTTGTTATTCATGCCTATGCCTAATCTGCCTGACATATAGCCTTCTGCATCAAACAGTCCCCTTAGAAATCCGGAAACCACGGCATTTTCTGATTCAAGCACTTGCGCAGGTATTAAGGAATCATTTCCGCTCTTTAAGCCTTGGAATTCCCCTTTTACAACCCTTACCAGCGGCCTGCAGGTGAATCGCAATTGATGATAGTTCTTGCTTTGCCTGAACTTATACGTGCTGTTTATGTTAAAATAACTGTCAAACTTTTCCTTGAAAGCCATGGCAACAGCCTTATCCTGCTCAAAAAATGTGATTCTGTCTTCTTCTATTGAGCCGTCACCCATTAAATAGCCGAGGAATTGCGCAAACTCTGCATCCAATACCTGCGGCAGCCTTATATCAACTTCCCTGTTATACTGCCTTGCATACATAGCCAAGAACTGCAGGAAATCAACATCAAGCTCTTTGCACAATCTTTCCAAAAACTGCCTGGTTATATTCCTCTTTCCAAGCTCTATCACGGAAATTGCAGTCTGCGTTACGCCTATGTTCTTAGCCAATTGCTTTTGAAGCAGCTTTTTTTCAGCTCTTTTTTTCTTTAAGAAACCTATGCCTTCATTTAAAATGATAAATGAATTGTAATATTTCTTTGAATCAATTGCCTGTATTTTGCCTGAAATCTTTATCTGCTCAGGCATTATCAGCCTGTCTCCCTGCTTAAGCTCTTCAGCCGGCTTTTCAATTATGCCCCGCTCTGTTGCAACGAAAAAGACATGGTCCTTTGAAGACTGTACTTCTATTCTAGGATATTTTGTCACAATTGTATACACTTCGCTCTTGCTGACATCCCATTTGTCTGTAATAGGCGAGTCTTTTGCAGAATAATCTTCCATTGCTATGCTCTTTACTGCAAGAGGATTGTGGCATGCTTCTATTTTCAATAGCGAACCAGATGCAGACTGCACCATTGTGCCGAATGCAAGGCATTGCCCTCCCGCACGCGTTTTTCCCGGAACGCCTGAAGTCATATTGTCCAATTCAGTTATCTGCGTGCCTTTCAATAGACCAATCGTGCATTCCCTCTTGTCCAATACCACTAACCCGAAAACTTCCTTCACATCCATCATTTCTTTCAGGATATCTAATTGGAAGTATTGCTCGCATCTGTACAATCGCATGTTCAGCGGCTGCGGAGGCTCCATTGCCCAAACCTGTATGTCCGGCTTTCCTTCCCTTTCTGATGCATCGCCTGAGAATACAGCCAATCCGTTCGGAGGCGTGCATTTGTACAGCCTTAGGTGCCTTATCATGCGCTCTAACGAGTCTGTGACGTGCGTCCTTGTTGTCTTATCCTTGATGTTGGACGCAGTGCCTTGTTCTTGTGATAAGTGGCCTATTATCTTGTTTAAGTCATAGCCCGCGGGTATGTATACTGAGACTAGTTCAGTATGCCTCCCCCTTATTTGCTCCAGCGTTCTTATGAAGCGCTTCAGCTTGTGCTTTTCCAGTGTTGTTAGTGCTGACATAGTAATGCTCTTAATAGATAAGCAATAAGGGGTTTAAAAGTGTAGTGGTTTATAAGGATAACGGGTGGGGAAGGAGTGGCCTCCGGCGTGAAGTTAGAGGTTTCTTAGGTTTGGGCATTTATTTAGGGGATTAGAGTTAGCTTGAGGTCGCAATTTGCGACCTCAAAGGTTCAGGCATCGCAAAATGCGATACCAACAGCCAGAGAGTAACTTGAAATCACAAATTGTGATATCAAGATGGATGTTTAAGGTCGCAATTTGCGACCTTAAAAGAGAGACGAAACAAAGAGAAGAGAGGCGAGAGACGCGTCCGTTTAGACCCCTAATTATTTTTAATTGCAAACTTTTTCGGTTATGTTCAATTCATCAATACCTGCTCCAAATACATTGACTCTGATATTATCCACCAAAGCATCTCCCATATTAGGTAACCCACTATTACTTTCAAATTTAGAATCTCTAAAACTTAAAGAAGACCGTGCTGAAATATCTTTTACTATATTAACATCTTTATCGAATACACCATACCACTTTGAGGTTCTATCATAGACTATATTAACTGAAATTGGAATCGGCAACTTATTCTCAATTAAGAATTCATAATTTGTTTTTCCAGAATTAATGTTTTGGCTTGTTACAGTAACATACTTTGCAATATTATCCTTAACACTTATGTTCTCATAACTGCAGTGGGGATATAGAAAATACCAGACAGAAAACAGAATTATGCCTAAAATTAATATCAATCCTAAAATTTTAAATAATCGATGGTTCTTTTCTTCTTTTATCTTTATTCTTTCAAACTCTTCGTACTTCTCTTTTGCCCTTATATATTCTATTTTTTTCTGCTCTTCTTTTGGTTCTACCAACTCCTCTTTTAAAAAAGTATCTACAGAAAAAGGATTTAGCTCTGGTATTTCTCCTTTTTCTTCAAATTCATTTAATCTTTTCTTAATTACACTTGAGCTATAATGAAGTTGTTTTGGATAAATATAGATACATTTGATATTATTCTTATGATATATTGCCATCTTTTGTTTATACCTTCTTCGTTCTTCTTCTCTTTTTTCTTCATCAGGGGCATCCCATCCTCCTAAGAATTCAATATACACATCATAGTCAGGTAAATAAAAATCAGCTCTACGATGACTTTTCGTGTCTCCATAAAGAGAGGAAATATCCTTTTCCTGTTCATATCTTATGCCCATATGTTCTAATTCTGCTTTTATGGCTCTTTCGCCAGTGGACTCTGAAGGTACGTTCATACATCCTAACCATTGTGTAAATTATATATAAACCTTGCTTATTAGCCTGTTAACGTGTCGAAAAGTGAATAAAACAACAAAATAAGAAAGAACTAATAAGCGGGTTCTTAAAGGGATTCATCCCTTATGAGCTTTCTTTCGCCTTAAATATCTTAACTGTCTTCGTATCACTATGCTCTTCTGTCCCATGCTTTATGTGGTATTGTATGCCTTTCTCACTGCAGAACTTCTTAACCTGCTTTGCACAGGCGTCATAAAACTCTTTGTTTGCTTCATATTGCGAAGCAACTACACTATAGTTTAGCCTGCCAAAAACAATTTTATCAACAAAAGATATTGCTTGTAATATATCTTTCAGCCGCTGATCAACAATATTTGGTGTAGGATACGGCTCTATGCTTACCCATGTCTTAAGCCCTTGCTTATGCAATTGTTTCAATGACTCAATCCTTTTGTCAAAAGGAGCAGAAAAAGGCTCAAACTTCTTCTTAAAATTCTCATCCAGAGAAACAAGGGTAATGCCATACTCATTATTTGGGCCATACGCCTGTTTATTACCCAAATCTTGTGGATAAATGCCTTTTGTTAGCACTGTGCACCTTATATTATCCTTATTCAGCCTTTCAATAATCTTTAATGACATATCCGCAACTTCTTTGTATTTATACATAAAAGGGTCTGTCATAAAGCAGAGATGGACAAACTTAATCTGATCCTTGTAAATAGGTATTTCCTTATCCAAAAGTTCTAATGCATTGCTTACAAGCTTTGGCTTTAGCCACTCGTTATAACTCTTAACCCTGCCAAACCTTCTTGCCATGTTGTATGCATAGCATGGATACTTGCAGCCGTGAGCGCAGCCTTCAACATGATTGAGGCAGAAATCCGCATATTCCACTCCGCTCTTATAGAGCAAGCTTTGGCGGACTGTTTTTTGCATTGAACACCTCTTTTTCACAGTTATTATTGAAAACTTTGGAGTATTTATAGTTTTCAGTTTAAAAGCTGAATAAATCTTTCATTCTACCTTTAACAAGGTCCAAGGCTACTTTGACAGATTCATCTGAATTTCTTTCTATTTCTTGTTTTGCTTTCTCTATAGCGCGCATCCATTGATTTTCTCCTTTTGTCTGATTAGTAATAAAGAATAGATCATACCTAAAATTAAATTTTGCTGCACGTACCTTAACTATATTAAATATTGCATTAGGTCTTGCTTTTAAAATATTAACGGCATAAATTGATACTAAATCCTCTGTACTTTCTGCCAAACGCCAAGAGTCATCTCCAAAAACATTATTTAAAGTTTCATCTCCACCTTTTCCTGCTTTCGCCAACCCCCATGTACGAGCAATTTCAGACGTCATAAAATTAAATAGAATATCGCTTCTTATCTCCAATACTTGTTTCATAGAATCCCAAGAAAATTCAGTGGAATGTGGGTCTATAAAGAAAAGAGAATAAACACCGCTCTGATTAACTTTGGAAATAATCTCAGGTAAAAACTGATCATAACTACCTTTTTTTACATAGAGTTTTGTATTATTAAGTGTAGCCATTCTTAAATCTAAAGCTTCTGAATAATTAGTATTTGAATCGCAAAAATACATTCCAGAATAAGTTTTTCCATAATTTAAAGCAGCAATAAGCGGTGAGCCAATTATAAAATCTTTTGTGTCTTTAACTCGATTTATACCTGAACCTGCAAATAAATCAACAAAATACATCTCTTTGAAGAAAGAATCACGTTTTAACATATTTGCTATAATGGGAGTACATACATCCAGAGTATAGTTCAACAAGATTAATTTCAATGGAGTCCATTCACGGAATTCATTGTATACTTCTGGTTTAATTTTCATAATTTGTTCTATCTGTGTCTTAAATTGAGACTTAGTAGTTTCTATTTTGGTTATTTGCGTTCTCAACCAAGCCATGCCTGTTAATTTTGCTGCCATCACTTCGCTCTATCTATTACTACTATTTAAACTTCACGTGAGCATGGCAAGTGGTTAAAGGCTACATTTTTACAAAATGTTTGAAAAATTTACAGAAAAAGCGAAAGAAATATTGTTAAAACCGAAAAAATGTTGCCTTGAACATCTTCTTGCATTGTTTCAAATAAGCTTATTTTTCAACCACCTTTTACACCGACTTTTACACCGACCTTTTCTCCAAACTTTCCTCCACAGATTACTCCACAGTTTTCTCCACAGAAATATAAGATTTATCATTTTTACCGAGTTTATACCCAACTTTATACCTACGTTTATACCCAACCTTTTTGACCACCTTTTCATTGAACTTTTCTGGAAACTTTACAGTATCCTTTTCAGTGTCTTTTACAGTGTCCTTCCTGACCACCTTTTCTAGGTCTTTCTGTGGATTTGTGGGGGGTTCTTAAGGGGCACTCCCCTTAACCTCTTTCTTTTTTAGTAGATTATTATTTTCAGAACACTACAAATCCACACTCAGCTCTTTCCCATACTCCACGTGCTTTATCCCATGCGTTGAACACAAATCTTTCTCTATCGCCCTGAACTGCTCGGGAAGCACTGCTTCCTTTACTTCTGCCTTCAGGCTAAGCGCCTTGTCACGCTTTGCCTTCCAGATTGCGCTGTCAAGAGCTAAAAGCTCATCTGTAGTGAAAGGTGGCTTATACTCTTTCCCTGCCTTCGGGAACTCTTCAAAATGCACGTCCTTGCCAAAGATGTCCATTGAAAGCTTGTAGCACAGCATAGGCATTACAGGAGCAAGCAGCTTCAGTATAGTTTCAAGGCAGTTATACAATGTTGAAACAGCAGCCTGCTGGTCTTCAGGTGAATATTTCCCTTCCTGGTTGTAAGCGCGATTCTTCACAAGCTCCATATAATGCGATGCAAACGTCTCCCAGATGAAATGCTTTATCTGTATTGCAGGTTCGTGGAAGTTATAGTTCTCATAGCTTTCATTAGCAAGCTCAACCATCTTGTTCAGCTCTGAAAGAATCCACTTATCCAATTCATGCAGTGAGGGTTTTACCTTTTTATCCAATTCAAACATTGATATGAACTTTGCAACATTCCACAGCTTTACAATAGTCTTGCCTGCTCCGTCAATCCTGTCAAACGAGCACCTGAAGTCATCCCTTTCCAAATTACCTTCAACAGCAGCCCACAGGCGGAACGGCTCTGCGCCGAACTTTGCCAAAACATCCTTCGGATCAATCCCGTTTCCAAGCGACTTGGACATCTTCTTGCCTTTCTCATCAACAATATGATAGTTAATCCATGCATCCTGGAATATGCACTTGCCTGTCAAGAGATAGCATTTCAGCAATGTGTAATACAGCCATGTCCTTATGATTTCCTTGCCCTGCGGTCTTAATGTGCATGGGCTATTCTTTTCAAAGAAATTCTCATCACGCGAATACTTCAGTATATATAATGGTGATATTGAAGAGTCAAACCATGTGTCAAACACCCTTTCATCGCCTTTAAACTCTGTTGAACCGCACTTCGGGCACTTTGCAACAGGCGGATTCTCTTTCCAAGGCTTGTAATACCTGCCTTTGGCAGGCACAATCACTTCGCCGCATTTCCTGCAGTACCAAAGCGGGACTTCTGTTGCATAATACCTTCTTCTTGTTATCGGCCAGTCAATTGAAACAGCATCTATCCAGTCCAGGAGTATTTTCCTTGATTCAGGCGCATAGAAATGCACTTTAGCGGCAAGCTCCCTCATCTTGTCCTTGGAGTCAAGCTGCTTTACATAATACTCCCTCATTGAAATGAACTCAATCTCGTGCTTGCTCCTGTCGCAGATTGGGGTCTTGTGGATAATAGGCGTTTGCTTGACCAGCAAGCCTTCCTCTTTCAGCTTTTCAATCATGGCTTTTCTTGCTTCCTTCACTTTCAAGCCTTTCAAAAATCCGGCATGCTCGTTCATTGTGCCGTCCTTGTTGATTGCAATCACAGGCACTAAGCCCATTTCGCGGAAGAACCTTATGTCAGACAAGTCGCCTGCAGAGCACATCATTGCCAAGCCAGTTCCCTTGTCTATCTCAGCCAAAGGATGCGCCTTTATAGGCACTTCCCTGTTGAACAAAGGAGTAACTGCGTGCTTGCCATCAAGCTCCTTATACCTGCCATCTTCAGGATTAAATATTACCATGCCGCACGTGCATACCAGCTCTGGCCTTGTAGTGCCAATGATTATTTTCTCGCCTGTTTCTTTCACTGTGAATATAATATCATTGAACATTGAAGAAATATCAGCGTATGAAACCTCTGCATCAGCAAGTGTTGTCTGGCAGCCCGGGCAGAAGTTGTTTATCCTTTCGTCTTCATAAATCAACCCCTTGTGCCACATGTCAATGAAAGTTTCCTGAGTTAATTGCCTGTAATCATCAGAATCAGTGTGATACACGTTTCCTATTTCCTTTCCCAATTCCCAGGAATTAAAGCTGATTCCTAATTGAAGGAAAGAGTCAGTTGATTCAAGGCTGCTCGCCTCCAATACCTCTCTGCAGTATTCTATGAATGTCTCCCTGGCAGTTTCAGTAAGCTTTACATTGAATTTCTTTTCAGCAGCCATCTCAATCGGAAGCCCGTTCCTGTCCAGGCCTAACGGGAAAAGGACATTAAATCCCTTCATTCGCCTGTATCTTGCAAACATGTCCATTAACACGTAAGTCGTTGCCTGCCCGATATGAACAGGGGTGTTAACATAAGGAGGCGGAGTGTCTATTGAATAGACTTTCTTTTTGGAATTCTTGTCAAATGCATATAGCTTGCCTTCCTTCCATTTTGAGTAAGCTTCTTTCTCAAGCTCCTTGCTCCATGATTTTTCCTTGATTTTAGCCTCTGGCATAGAGGAAGTGAAGGTTCGGGGGCATATAAAAAGGTTTCGTTAGGAAAGCTGCTTTGGCTTTAATCTATTTCCTGAACAGTTTCTCATAACCGCCGGCTATTGCTTTTTCCAGCCCCAGGTGCTTTGGTGAAAAGCAGAACGGCAGCCATTCATTAGTGTCTGTCCTGAATACATGCCCTGCATTCGCCAGATACACAGGCAGCGGAATTCCCGGCCTGCCATTTAACGGCTGGATTGCTTCTGCAAATTCCAAGGCATGCTGCCTGTCCTTGTACATGACATTAGGAATATTTACAGCAGATGCAACAACAATCATTTTTACATGTTTCCTTTCAGGAACATCGCTTCCATCCCTAAAATTCGCAATAGCTGCAGAAATCGGCAAATCAGGATGGTATGCAACATCCCCCCTGTAGCTTCCCCTGAAAACCAACCCATTTTCACATGCGATTGCGGCGCCGTATATGCCCGGGCTTGCTTTTGTCAGGTAAGCGCCATAAGCCGTTCTTTCAGCTTTCAGCGCCTGCTCAAGAGCGCCAGACCCAAGAATTTCCGCCTTTTCTTCGCCGTAAATCTCATCAAAGGTGCCCATGAAATAAGCATGGCCAGGGACAGCAACTGCAGCCCCCCCTGTTCTTGGGGCATTTATTATCATCAGGTTGTTAAGGTCAGTGTACTGCCATATGGCATCCCTGCAGTTTCCGCACGGGCTTGCTATGTCCGGCCCTTCTGCGCCTGCAAAAGCAATCACTTGTATAGGGTCTCCACTGCCATATTTCTCCAGCGCAGCGGCAATCACAGCTTCTTCACCGTGCGTGATAGTATCAGTTATGGCCATCTCATGATTTGAGCCGGTTACAATGCCGCCGCTTCTTGTAACAGCCCCCGCATTAACATGATAATTTGACTGGACAGGAGTTGCCTTTGATTTTAATGCAGCCTTAATTGCAGATATCCATCTCGGGTCAACAGAATCTATTGCCTGCTTAGTCAGGCCGTTTATGAAATTCCATTTTGGCATTTTAGTCATGGTTTATATGGGGATTTAAAATACTTTTGATTTTTTCCTTATGAATGTACTGCCCGCACTGAAAATCACAGAAAGCTTTTTATATCCTTATCTTATCCTGCTGTACAAGAGGGGTGATTTGAATGGATAAGACATTTATATGGGACTATGATGACACGCTGGCGTGGAACCAGCACGACTACTGCTATGCGCAGGTTAAATTCCTGCGATGGGTTCTTGACAGGCTCGGGCCAAAGGCGCCTGACGCGCAGACAATGCTTAATATGGAAGTCGGCATTGACCATGAGTCGGTAAAAGCCATGGGATTCCAGATGGAAAGGTTTCCAACTTCTTTCAGGGAAACATACCATAGAATCTGCCAGAAGGCAGGGATTGAAGACCCTGTAGGGGAGAGCCATGCATATGACATCGGAATGCTTGCGTTTGACGAGAACAGGTACTGGGGGCAGGGGCTTGTGGAAGGCGCTGCTGGAACCCTTGACTTTCTTGTTGCACAGCATGATGAGCTTATTCTCCTTACAAAAGGCGATGAGAGAGTGCAGAGGAAAAAGCTAAGAGCGACTCAGCTAAACAAATGGTTCGGTGACAGGATGCATATTGTTGCAAGAAAAATCCAGCAGGACATCACGGACATTGCAGGCAGCAGAGACCCAAATAAGGTCTGGCATGTCGGAAATTCATTCCGGAGCGATGTGAAGCCTGCATTGAAAGCAGGCATCTGGATGATTTACATTCCGTATGAAACATGGGCTTATGAAAGGGAGCATGATGACGACCTTACAGCCGAGCAAAGGAGCAGGCTCATAACATTTGGTAAGATAACAGACGTAAGGGATAATTATCACCTGCTGTAATACGCACTCAAAATGATATATCCTTGCCCCCTGCTTCAAATAATCCGAAAGCATCAGGGATATAAAGAAGAAACCCCACCTTTGGGATTAAATGAAGCCTAAGACAGCAGCAGTTATTTTTCTTGTTTTGATTATTCTTATAAACGGCTGCGCAAAAGAAGCACAAAAGGGCGGCTCAGAGCAAAGAAGCGCTGAAACACCGGAGGAGACTGCGCCAGCAGCGCTGAAAGGTGTAAGCCTCTCGCCGAAAAGCTTCCGGCCGGATGATTTTATAGGTTTCTTTGCGAAAGCAAAGGAAGCTGGAAACGCGCTACTGTGGGCAGGAGACTGGGGTGAGCTTGCAGACACGCAGGAGGGCGCACCCACTGTCGTATCCGCGCTAGCGGGCAATTACAATCTATTGCCTGTTATTGAAGCGCAGTTTTTCACGCAGTCAACAGGCAGGCTGCTAAGGCCGCTTGATGATGAAACAAAGAAAGCATATCTGGGAAGCGCAGCGGCATTTGCAGAAAAATTCAAGCCGCAGTACATGGGCTTCGGCATTGAAGTGAATATGCTTTATGAAAAATCGCCTGATGATTTTGAAGAGTTTGCAAAGCTGTTCAGCGAAGTGCACGATGCTGTAAAGGCTGTTTCACCTGAAACAAAAGTGTTCACAGTGTTCCAGCTTGAAAAGATGAAAGGCATGGGCGGCGGGCTGTTCGGCGGCAGAAACGATGCTTCAAAATCCCAATGGGGCCTGCTTGAAAAGTTCCCAAAAGCTGATTTGGCTGCTTTCACAACATACCCGGGGCTTGTTTACAAAAGCCCGTCTGAGATTCCTGCTGATTATTATTCTGCGATAAAGCAGCATACTTCAAAGGATATCGCCTTCACAGAAATAGGCTGGCACAGCGCATCTTCTCCAATAGGATGGGAAAGCAACAATGGGGAGCAGGATGAGTTTGTAAAGAGATTCTTTGAGCTTACAAAGGGAATGGGCAGTAAAATAACAATCTGGAGCTTTCTGTATGACCCGGACACTATAGAGCCGTTCAACAGCATGGGGCTTTACAGCCGCGGAGGCGGTAAAAAGCCTGCGTTTGATGCCTGGGTGTCAGGGTAGCCAAATGCTTAGAAAAGTTTATATAACCAATTAGAGAACCCACCATTATGGTCCAGCTGCACTATGACGCGCCGAAGGGAAGCCTTGGCAGGATTCTTGGAAGCATTATAAGCCATCTAACGCCTGACCTGAAAAGAGAGGATGCCGGCGTCACTGAAATTGCAATGGGCGAGGTAAGGCGCGAGTTGAAAGATAATGACAGGCAGTACAGGCAGGCAACAATCTGGAACAACCTGTTGGGATATGTTGCAAACGGGCTGGGAATATGCAATGCAACCGGCAAGGAAGAGATTATGGCGGCAGCATGGCAAAGGTATGGCCTCCCGGAAGAATATAGGCAGGCAACCGGATTTGTGATCCGGATATACGGGACAGAAACAGGCGCTCCTTCACGCCATCCGCTCATACTGGACCTAAAAGAGCGCCCTTCAATGCATGTTGAAGACTATGACAGCAATATGCTTGCAGACATCCAGATGCTCAGGCTGTTATGGGATTTCTTTGGAAAAGGCGTTGAAAAAGCAGGCTACAGGCCAATCGCTGCAGAAGGCAGGATTTTCAGCTTCAGCCAGCCAGAGCTTGACAAAAAGCTTGAGCTTATCTCGGCTGCCCCTACGGTGCCTGCCGGTTTGATAGCAAACAACATGGTGCTGGGCATGATCAATGTCGTCCCCCAAATAACAGGCATCATGCTGCGCAATGCCAAAGGCATGCCTCAGCCAAGCATTGAAGATATTCTGAAAAGGGGAAGATAAAATGGACAAAGACGCAAAAATCCAGGAAATGAAGGAGATTGTGGCATTATTTTCAAGGGAAAGGGATTGGGAACAGTTTCATAACCCCAAAGACTTGGGTGTTGCTTTAGGCATTGAAGTGTCTGAGCTGATGGAGCATTTCCGATACAAGACAAACGAGGAGATTGAAGCTCTTTTGAATAACGCCCTGAAAAAGAAAGAGGTTTCTGACGAGCTTGCCGATGTTTTCTGGATGGTTCTCAGGCTTTCAGAAGTGTGCAAGATTGATTTGTCAGACGCTTTGAAAGAGAAAGTGAAAGAGGCTGCAGGGAAATATCCTGTTGAGAAAGTGAAGGGAAACAGCCAGAAGTATACGCATTACAAATAGCCGAGCTCCGCTGGAAATCTAATGTCTTTAATGCTTGGGATAATAAAAAAGCTTAAAAGGCAATAAGCCTATAGTTATTGCATGGCAAAATTACTAAAAGAGGTTGCAAAACCCCACAAACTTATTCCAGACGCGTATTTGTTCTTTTTTGTTGCACTTGTGCTAAACTACGTATGGCGCACGCTTGATGAAGTGTTTATGTCTGCACGCTCTTCAGGCGAAACAGTGCCATTATTGGGCGGAGGGATTCTAGGCTGGACTCCATTCACAATAATCAGCATATTAATATGGCTGCTCTCGCTCTATTCGCTATACATATTGTTTGTGATGGCAAGGAAGAAAGAAAGATTCGCATGGAGCCTTGCGCTGCTTATCCTTGGCGCATTGTTTTACCTTGTGACGCTTTTCTATTAATTTATTTTTTTCTTTTTTTATTTATTTCCAACTTCCTTGTAAAGCCCAATAAGCTGGTCCGCCATTTTGCCTGCATTGAACATTTTTGCTGTTTTCACCGCAGACACAGCCATTCTTTTCCTTTTTTCCGGATTTTTGTAAAGGTGTTTTAAAACCCCCGCCATTGAATCAAGACTATGCACTATATAGCCGTTCTTCCCGTTTGCAATAATCCCGGGGGCAACACCTATCGGAAAGACAACAGGCACAAGCCCCTGCGACATTGCTTCAATAAGGCTCAGGCAAAAACCTTCATACCTGCCTGTATTGACATATATGTCAGCATAATGGCTTCTGAGTAGTGAGGGAATTTTCTTTTTTTCAATGCTTAAGCTTGCAGTAACTCTTGGTATGCCTGAAAAAAGTTTGTAATACCTGTCAACTTTCGAGCACATGCCTATGATATGCTTGTCAATATTTGGAAACTTCTTAAGAATGAACAAAAGGCGGTCTATGCCTTTCAGTTTTATTGTGAATGTGTCATCCCCCATCCTGCCGAGATAAACAAGCGACGCAACCGGCTTTGCATGCCTTGCAGGCTTGCTTCTAAACCAGTAATCCTCTATGGCATTATGTATTACATGTATTTTATCAGCTTTAACCCCATTTTTTATAAGCTCATGCCTGACTTTTTCAGACGATGCTATTACAGCAGTGCTTTTCCTTGCAACCTCAATCTCTATCCTGCTTATGTCCCTTAATGATTTTATTGAGGAACT
>DUKS01000066.1:29541-29880 GCA_013329215.1 Nanobdellota archaeon
GCTCTTTCAGATTTGTGTATATGCCAAGCAGACCTTTTTCCTCGCTCTCAAGATTGCGCAACGAAGGGGTGCTTTTCAAAAAGCCGTAAGTTGTAGAGCCAAAATGCGAAATTACAGGCGTACTGGAGCCAAGAAAAGGAAGAACAGTGTAAGTGGTGCCCTGCACAATATCATAATTGCATGCATGGTTCTTGTGGCTTATCAATGAATAGAAAAACAGTATATTGCCTATGCCAGAAAGTGACTTTGAAAACATGCTTATGCTTTCCGCAGGATATATCGTCTCAACAGAGCAGCCTTTCTCCCTCAGCTTGCTTATGATTAGCTCATTTATGTAAT
>DUKS01000028.1:0-15751 GCA_013329215.1 Nanobdellota archaeon
AATTAATGTGTCAGACTAGTAGCATGTGTCAGTGCCTGGCTTTGAAGGGGATACAGGCTTTGCATAGTGTATGAAGTCAACCCTTTCCAAATCCCATTCGCCTGCAGGCGTTTCTTCAATCACAGGTGAATGTTCGGGAGCTTTTGCGTTTTCCCTTGCCTTGTCGTTTGCCGGTATAAGCATTGCAGCTGCAAAAGATGACAAAAGCAGCATTGCCAGAACAGGCAGTACTATGTTTAGTCTTAATTTCATTTTTATCATGTTTTTGAAAAATGTAATCGTATTTAAATACCTTATTGTGCTGCCGGTATTCGGCAGAACTCTTTGAGGATAAGGTTTTTAAAGGATTTATGTTTCCATTCTCTCATAGGGCGCTGTAGTTCAGTGGTAGAACGCGAGTCTCATGAGCTCGATATCGGGGGTTCAATTCCCTCCAGCGCCATTAAAGCAAGATATTCAGTTTCAAGCAAAATAGCGCTTGAAGTGTGTATCCGCTGGGGGGCAAGGAACGAAGTGACTACGCCCTCCAGCGCCATAGAAACAAGATATTCAGTTTCAAGCAAAATAGCGCTTGAAGTGTGTATCCGCTGGGGGGCAAGGAACGAAGTGACTACGCCCTCCAGCGCCATTAAAGCAAGATATCCCATTTCAGGCAACATAGTGCCGGAAGTGTTTATCAGCGGAGGGTAAGGAACCGCAGTTTCTGCTCCCTCCAGCACCATTCTTATATCACAGCCCTGTCATTCAGGTGCTTGATATGCGCCATGTGCCTCTCGCGCATCTTTGCAATATACTTCCTGTCTGCAAGATGCCTTTCCAAAAAGCCTGAAAGGACCTCCCCGCTGATTATCTTTGGCACGATAACGTAATCAGCCTTTGCATCATACAGCTCAGCAGCGGCATGCGCACTGTCAGCAGTAACTATCACTACTGCAGTTTTATTGACTTTCTTCGCATGCTCAATAAGCACCATATTGTCATCAATGTCAGGCACAGTTGAAATGACAAACTTTGCATCCCTGAAGTTTACCCGCTTAAGCACTTCCAGATTTTCAATGACGCCGTACATGCACGGTATTTTCCTGCTGATCAGGTGCGAGATTATCTCCGGGTTTGAATCAATCACAAATATTCCCTTCTTCAGCTTCTCGACAAGCGTCCTTAGGATAACAGTGCCCATCCTGTCGCAGCCTATCAGGATTATTTGCGGCTTGCTCCCTTTTTCTATGAATTCAAGATGCTGCTCCTTCACTGAAAGCTTTTCAAACACAGAAAGATAGCCTGAAAGGAAATTGTAAATCCTGTCGTCGTATTTCAATACATAGGATGTCAGGGTGATTGTAACCAAAGCCAAGGCAATTGTTATTGAAAACACCCCGCTGTTCAGGAACCCTGTTGCAGCAATCACAAGTATAAGCGAGAACTCGCTTATCTGCCCCAAAAGGCTTCCTGCCATGAATGTGGTCCTTTTTGCATAGCCGAAAATGCTCAGTATTGCAATGACAATTAAAGGCTTTACCAGTATGACAACAACAAGCAGGGCCAATAAAGGCCATACAATCTCTTTTAGATTTATGGAAACAATCTGCATACCTAATGATACAAAGAAGATTGTTGAGAAAAAGTCCTTCAGCGGCGCTACCCTGCCGAGAATGTTGAAATGGTAAGGCAGGTTTGCCATCATCAGGCCTGCTATGAACGCGCCTATTGCAATTGAAAAGCCGCATATTGCCGCGATTATTGCGAATAAAAAGCCGATGCTTAAAGAGAGAAGGAACAAAAGCTCATCAGACCTTGCCGCAAAGCTGAATATCCTTTTCATTGCAAGCTTGTTGAAAAGGAATGCTATTACAGCCAGGGCAATAGTGCCTGTGAGCATTTTGCCGGCTGCTGCGATTGAAAACCCGCTCATGCTTGACAGGAAAGGCATTGCAATTATCACAATAATGTCCTGTATAAGCAGTATGCCAACGATTAATCTTCCGTGCAAAGTGTCAATCTCTTCCCTGTCTGACAGCAGCTTCACAACAATCATTGTGCTGCTGAATGCAGCGACAAGCCCCAGGAAGATAGAGTTAAGCATGCCCAAGCCGAAAGCAAAAGACACTGCATAGCCGAATATGAATGTCAGGCCCACCTGCAGTATTCCAACGATGGCTGACACAAAGCCGACTTTCTTTAATTTTTCCAGGTTCATCTCAAGGCCCACGATGAAAAGAAGGAACATTATGCCTATCTCTGACATGATTTTTATAAGATTCATGTCATGCACAATTCCCAGAACCAAAGGGCCGAGAACAACGCCCGCAATCAGGTAAGCAGGAACAAGAGGCTGCTTTATCAGCCTTGCAATATACGCAAAAACAGTTGCTATTACAAGTATTATGGCAAGCTCAAAGAGCGGATTGCTGATTGCAAAAGACAAATCCATGCATTCTTAATGTGGTTTTGGGATTATAAATATTATGTTTAAAGAAACAGCTAAAAATAATTAAAAAAGAAAGAATTACGGCCTTCGCCTTGTTGCGCCGAATGCCACAAGCGCAATCCCTGCAAGCCCTAATCCCATCCCGCCGTATTTCGCAGCCTTGCTTGTCCTGTTGTCCCTTACAACAGACCTTATCCTGCCTGCCGCGTACTGCATAACAGGCGGGTACAGGCTCGGCTCCCTTTCAACGCTTGCCTTAATTGCTTTCAGGTCGCGCTCAAGGTCTGAGACTCCGTCAATGTTGCTGTCGCCGTCTGCAACCATTTCAATTGTGTGCATTGCATAGCCGAGCGCATCTGCCGGCTTGTGCTCTTCAGACTGCTCAACCAGCGCTGCGGCGCCGTTCAATGCGTCTTCCTGCCACGGCATGTCCGGCTTTCCGCACTGCGAAACAACCAGCCCTGTGCCAACAACAGCAGCCACGCCTGCAGCCGCATATGAGCCTGCCCTCATCAGCTTGTATCTTGTCATTTTATCCATTTTATTTTACCTCCTGTAATCATGCATAAACAGTTAGTTTTTGGAGAAATTGTATCTTTATAAATCTTTCGCTTTTGTAATCACTTTCAAGTAAATGCCTAATAATACGCATTGGGAGACTTTTCAAATGCAGGGCTTGCGCTTCTTTGAGACCTTTGGCCGAACCTTTTAGGCCCGCCATGCCTGCCGCTTTCCTGCCTTGGACCGCTCTGGCCGAACTTTCTCGGCCCTGACCTTGAAGGGCCCCTGAAGCCGCCGCCGAACCTCCCGCGGGAACTGCCTCTTTCTTCCTCTCTCCACTGGATAAAAACTTTTTCAACCTGCGGCAAAAGCTCTTTCTTAACTTTTACGTCATTGTCCCTTAAGACTCTTGAGAAATTGTCATGGTCCCTGTCTGAAAGTATGTTTATTGCTTTTCCCATCTCCCCAGCCCTTGCAGTCCTTCCAATCCTGTGTATGTATTGGTTGCTTTCCTTTGGTATGTCATAATTGTAAACATGGGTAACGCCTTTTATATCAAGCCCCCTTGACGCAACATCAGTGCAGACAAGAACGTCAAACTTTTGGGCATGGAACTTTTCCATTGTGCTTGTCCTCTTTGCCTGTGAAAATGCGCCGTGTATTGCCAGAGCCTCAAACCCGCTTTTCCTCAGGTTGTTTGAGACAAAATCAGTTGTTTTCTGGGTATTGCAGAAAACCATTGCAAGCCCGCCCTTCTCATTCTTAAGAAGATGCACAAGCAGTGAAAATTTCATGTTGTCAGGGACCTCATAATAAACCTGCGCCAGCTTTGAAGGGTCAACATAAGTTTCAACAGATATCCTTGCCGGCTCTTTCATGTAATTCCTTGCAACATGCACAACTTCTGACGAGATTGTTGCAGAGAAAAGCAAAGTCTGCCTGTCAGTCGGGCACTGCCTTATTATCTGCTCAACATCATGTATAAAGCCCATGTCAAACATCCTGTCCGCCTCGTCCAGGACAAGGAATCTCACGTGCTTCAGGTCAATTGTTTTCCTGCTTATATGGTCCAGTATCCTACCCGGAGTGCCCACAACTATTGTTGCTGTCCTAAGGCCATGGAACTGCGGGTTCATTGCAACGCCGCCGTAAACAGTGAGTATGTTCTGCTGCTTGTATTTTGAAAACAGCTTCATGTTCTGCGCAACCTGCTCAGCCAGCTCCCTTGTCGGAGTCATTACCAAGGCCTGTATGCCCCTACCCGGCTCTGCATGCGCTATTATCTTTGCCCCGAAAGCCAGTGTCTTGCCAGAGCCTGTCGCAGAGCTTGCTATGATATCATGGCCCTGAATAGCAACAGGTATGGCCTTTTCCTGAATCTCAGTAGGCATCTCAAACTTCTGCTCTTCAATTACCTTCAGTATCTGCGGGATAATACCCAATTCCTGGAATGATTTCATATTTTGCGAAAGAAAAAGTCAAATGCTCTTTCTTGTTTCCTCATTATTGTGAAAAATAACGTATCTTGCTTATAAAGGTTGCTATCTATGGGTATATTTCGGGCATATGCTTATAAACCGCAGATTATACACGCTGCGTATGATTTGCGAGGGCCCGGAAGAGTGCTTGGAAAGCATAGTTTCTTTATTTATGTCAATGGAAGGCAGGAGGGATGAGGCGCTGAGTGCAAGGAATTCTGCGCGCAATATTGCCAGGAATGTAGTCAGAGTCATGGGGTTCAGGGGAAAAGCAAAAAATAATCAGGATGGCTCATGCACAAAAGCCAGGATTGCAGAAGGCTCAGGGCTTATGCTCACAGCGGACGGCTGGGTAATCACTGCTTATCATAATATAGCGCGGTACATACATGACTGGGAAATGATACTAAAAAAGCATCCTCCCACGAATGAGAATATAGGAGAATGGATGAAGGACATGACAATGAAGTATGCTGTTGTCAGCCAGCAGGGAAAGGCATATCCTGTTGACTTAACATTCTGGAGAGCAAACCCAGAGCTGGATATTGCGCTGATAAAGGCAGTCACCCTGAAAAAGCCGAAGCCCCTGCGCTTCCGCACTATCCAAACAGAGGCTAAGGCAGGCAGTAAGATGAGACTGATGGGAATGACAGACAATGGGATTTATTCAGCGCCAGGGCATGTTACTGAAGAAGGCGCTGAACATCTTGTATCTTCAGGGCATACAGGGCTTTACAATATTATTAAGAATACTTTCTGCACAAACATAAGCGCAGAACCCGGCATCAGCGGGGGCCCGTTTGTTACAAAGCAGGGCGAATTCGCAGGGCTTGTATTGTGCGGAGAAAAAGGCAGGGCAAGCTGTAATGCCGGCGGCGCAAAGGTTGCCGGGATAAGGGAGCTTGTGCATGAAACAGTTTACATTCTGGGCAATGATGCCCTCCAGGGCTGATTCCGGCAAAATGAAGTGTCCTGCGAAAAGTATATAACCAGCTTACTGGTGCTTTGCAGCTATGTGCGGCATAGTCGGGATTGCAGGAAGAAGCCTTGAAGGCAGGGTGGATGATAAAGTCAGGGAGATGACTGCAAAAATAAAGCACAGGGGCCCTGACAGCCATAGCACATATGTTTCTGAAGACAAAATGGTTGCGTTCGGACATGCAAGGCTCGAGATTGTTGGCGGCGAAAGCGCTGCACAGCCAATGCTGCAGAACAACAAGGGGCCTTTATCAATAGTGTTCAACGGCGAAGTGTATAATTACAGGGATTTGAGAAGCAGGCTCACATCTGGTTTTTTCACGCAGTCTGACACAGAAGTAATACTTAACGGCTATGCTGAAAAAGGGGAAGCAATACTGGATGAGCTTAACGGCCAGTTTGCATTTGCAATATACTCTCCTGAAAAAAGGAAGCTGTTCATTGCAAGGGACAGGATGGGCGAAAAGCCGCTTTATTATGCGCATGTGGATGGAAAGCTGTATTTCGCATCAGAAATCAAAGCCCTGCAGTCGCAGCTTAAGCTTCAGCCAAAGGTTACTCCTGAATTCATAGAGTTTGAGACAACTGTCGGCAAAGACACGCTGTTTGAAGGGATATTCATGCTTGAGCCCGGTGAAGCGCTTTCCTACTATCCTGCAGAAGACAGGCTGGAGATAAGGAAGCACTGGGAATTCCCGTTTGACAAGCCTGCTCTTGAAGGCAGCGAAAGAGAGCTCATCGTGACGCTTGACGAAGCTTTAAAAGAATCTGTAAGCTTAAGGGTTCCGCCTGACCAGCCTTACGGCATAATGGTAAGCGGCGGGCTGGACTCAAGCACTCTTGCATTATTGTGCTCGGCCGTAAGAAAGCCGGGATTCCTTTTCATGACAAGGTTTCCGGGAATGCCTGTGCAGTATGATGAGGCAGGCTATGCGCGGGAAGTTGCAAAGGCTGTGAACGTGCCTTTGGTAGAAATAACGCCAACTGCAGACGATTTCAGGGATTTCATGCCTGATGTGCTTTACCATCTGGACCAGCCTATGGCGTCAGCAGCGCTGCTGCCTGCATACATGATAGCAAAGAAAGCAAAAGAGCTCGGCATGAAAGTGATTATCAGCGGCATAGGGCCTGACGAGTTCATTGCAGGCTATGCAAGGCACCCGATAATGGCAAGGGACATTAATGACATAGCCAGGTATGCGAATGACAGCGGCATGCTTGGAACAGAATGGGAAGCAATGAAAGCTTACCTGCCTTTGATACAGTATTTTGTTTCAGGCAATGGGATTCCAGGAATTGATTTCAACATGCCTGCTGACAGGTATTATCACATGATAAGGAGGGGGGTTTCAGGCTCAAACGCGCCAAAAGATCTGGTAAGAATCTTGTTTGAGAGGACAGCAGGACGAGGCGTCCTTACACAGGCAGGCTATACAGACATCATGGTTTCGCTGCCCCCGCTTATACAGCTTGAAGACAAGATATTCTCAGCATTCGGAATTGAGAACAGGGGGCCGTATTTGGATTACAAAACTGTTGAGACAATGTTCAGGATGCCTGACGCATTAAAAATACATCCCAAGACAATGGCAATGAAGCACTGCCTCAGAGAAGTTGCAAGAAACAACGGCGTCCCCCTTGCAGTTGTTGACAGGACAGACAAAGTTGGGTTTGCAGCGCCTTTTAATGCATGGCTTGCAAATGAATTATCAGGCTGGAAAGATACAGTTCTTGCAGGCGCTGACTTGTCTGCGTTCAGGTCAAAGGACAAGCTTCCGTCGCGCGGCAAATACGGCAGGGAAACATACCAGATGCTGAACATAGCGCTTTGGCTTAATTCGTTCCGGTAATCTGCACAAGGTCCGTCCTTCTCTGGTTAAGGTAATAATCCCTTGGCTTTGACATGTCAAGCTCTATTTGCCTTGACTCTGCTTTTTCAGAATGGATTTCTTCAAGTATTTTCCCGTCGGGGTCTATCGCAATTGTCGGGCTGCCCTGGGTTTTGTGCGCATTGTTCACGCTGAACACATATCGCTGATTTTCAGCAGCCCTGCTCACAAGATAGCTCTTCCACAGGCTGTACTTGTCTTTTTCAATGCAGTCGGTTATGTGCACAAGAAGCTGCGCGCCCTTGATTGCCAGCAGCCTCCACTGCTCAGGATACATTATTTCCCTGCATATCTGTATGCCGACTTTTACGCCTGCTATTTCAAACACAGGCAGGCTGCCCCCTGCTGAAAAGAAGCTTTTGTCCAGAAATGCAAGATTTGCCTTGTGGTATTTTTCAATGGTTCCGTTTGCATGGAATATGAATGCTGTGTTGTAATATTTTTCGTTCACTTTGTCTATTGAGCCTATGATTATGCTTGTCTTGTGCAGCACTGCCATTTCCCTGCATGCTTCATGGGACTTGCTTAGCTGCGCAAAGTCAATGTTCTTTATGTAATCCTTATCCTGCGGCTCGTATGTTGAAAGCACGCACTCGGGAAATATTATAAGGTCAGTGCCTGCATTTGATTCCACCAGCTTCAATACAGCACCCAGGTTGTCTTTCATTGATGCTGTAACCGGGGCCTGCGCTATTGTCACTTTCATAAGAAACTAAGCCCTTTTCGCCTGTTAATAAAGCTTGTGGAATTTAAGTGTTATTCATAGAGCCCGAGATATTCCTCGTATGCAGTCTCTGTATCAATTGAATCAAAGCTGTCAAGCCCCAGCGGCCTTAAATTGATTCTCCTGCATTCCCCTTCCGCCAACCTTAGAGCATACCTTAATGCAATGTCAAGCTTCTGCTCAGGCTTTAATCCCATTTTCCTTCTGTCTCTCCATTCTTTTATTCTTCTTGAAACCCGGCTTCTCGGATGGAATATTCCATCATTATGGCACTGCACAATAAATTCCTCAACAACAATGCTGTCGCTTATGTCAGGGCAGAGCTTGTGGTCATTTGCATTGTATATATGGTTTTTCAGTGCAGGATAGTGGAAATTGCAGAATCTTTTCCTGAGTATTCCTTCAAGCCTAATCCCTCCTCTTCCTGAATATGCCATATTTGTTTGCGGAATTTGATTATGTTTATAAAGATTGTTGAGATTCTGGGAAAACTTATATGCCTCTATGCATACATAATCTCAGTGATAAGCAGCAGCGAAAATGTCAGGAAGCTTAACCGCGCTTTCCAGGACCTGAAGGAAGGCAGGTACCGGGTCAGGTAATTCTTTCATTTCTAAATAATTGTTCTATTTCTGCAACATAGAAATCCTTATATACACCTTAGTATTCCTATTATATGACGAGTAAGTCCTGTTGAACAAATGACGCCTCAGGATTGAGGCAGGGATAAGTAAGCAGGGGTCGTCGATTTTATTTTTTCTCTTTTTCCAGCCTGATTTTAGCTTTAATAATCTCTGTATACGCAGAACAGCCCTTCCCTTGTTTTGAAGTATTATACTTATATCCAAATGCGCCGCATATAAAGTCAGTTACTTGCAGCGCAGCATTATTCTGGGAAACTTCCTGCTCAAACAGGACATGCGGTGATTCCTTGAATAACAAAATTATCTGCATTTTTATATAATCCTCAAACTTTTGCTGTTCAGCGAAGGGCATGCATTTATCAAGGCATATTTTAAGCCGGGTTGTTCTGCTTATATTGCCAAAATCTTCTTCCAGCAGCATTTTAATAAAATAATTATAGGCGATATGCATATTATTCCTTATTTTTGCTGCTGCGCCTTTCTTATGTATCGCCAAGCAGAATATCCCAATATCCAGCTTTGCCGCCGCTTTTAGGAAAGCCCTTCTTACTTCTTCGGATGAATTGGAAAACTTGAGCTCGGCTGTTTCTTTCAGCTTTTTGCTTAGCTTTCTTGCTCTTATCTTTTTTGGAATTCTCCTTAACGCAATGTCAACTTCTTCCTTGTCCACTTTTACTGCTGCGATAACAAAATATTCGCAGGACTTTTTGCCTGTTCCAAGGTCTCCGCTTTCGTCTATGTATATGAATGCCATTTTTCGCCTCTTTTGTTCCGCCTGCTTGTGTTTGATTGGTGTTAATAAGCGTTTCCCACGAATTTTTGAAGGATTTTCAGAGAAGTTGCAAAAGCAGTTGGTTTAATTGAAAAGGTTTCGGAGTTCAATGCTAAAAACAGGCATTTTTCCGGCTTTTATGAAAGCGAAATTTAAGTATCGTCGTCAAATCTCTGCAGGCATTGCCCTCCATCAGATTTATAAATATTCTATCCTATAATTAGTACAATGATAGCAGTAATCGGCGGAGGCCCTGTCGGATGCTTCTCTGCTTTTAAATTGGCTTCCAAAGGAGAGAAGGTAAATGTTTATGAAGAGCATTCTTCAATTGGAAAGCCTGTGCAGTGCACCGGACTATTGACTTCTGAGATTTACAATGTCTTGAAAGTGGATTCCAAATGCGTTTTGAATAAATTGAATAGAGCTAGGCTGATATCTCCTGAAGGCAAGTTCATTGAACTGAAATTAGGGAAGCCGAACATTGTTGTTGACAGGGAGCTGTTTGACAGGCAGATTGCTTCGATGGCTTCTTCTGCCGGCGCTAAATTGAATTTGAATTCAAAGTTCACAGGGTTTTCAGGGCTGTTGGAGAAAGATGCAATGCCTAAGATTGCAGGCTTTTTGGAAAAGAAGGTAATGATTAACGGGAAACCGGTTGAGGCTGACTATGTGATTGGCGCTGACGGACCCATGTCTGCTGTAGCTAAATCTGCTGGGCTTTATGGCTCAAGGCAGCTTGTTATTGGTGCGCAGGCTCGAGTTAAGATGAAGTGCGACTCTGATTGCTTTAACACTTATTTCGGCGTTGGGATTTTCAGCTGGCTTGTTCCTGAAGGTGATAATATTGCGCGCATAGGCGTTGTTGACACTAAGAATCCTAATGCATTGCTTTCTAAGCTGTTGTCTAAGGTTGCTAAAGGCGGGAAGGTTCTTGACAAGCAGGGCGGGCTTATTCCTATATATAATCCTGGCCAGAAGCTTGTTAAGGGAAATGTTCTTCTTGTTGGCGATGCTGCAACTCAGGTTAAGGCTGTCTCGTTTGGAGGCATAATACCTGGGTTGTTGGCTGCTGATGCACTTTCTAAAGGTATTTCTCATTATGAGGATAATTGCTCTAATGTTAAGAAAGAGCTTAGGTTGAATCTTATGATGAGGATTGCCATGGATAAGCTTTCACCCAAGGAGTATGATGATATTATTAGTATTATAAGTGAAGGGAAGGCTAAGACTGTGCTAGAGCAGGAGGACAGGGATTTTCCGAGCAAGTTTATATTTAAGCTGATAAAGAGTGAGCCGAGGCTTTGGAAGTATGGGTTGAAGGTGATTTGGTAAGACGTGGGGAAGGTATAACACGCATCTAAGAAAGCCCATAAGGGGAAACCCCTTAACAACCCCACTATTCAATCAGCTTCAGTATTTCTTCCTTAACCTGCGCAAATTGGGGCAAAGCCACTGCCAATAAAGGCGCAACATCGCTTTTCCATGTTGATGATTTCTCCTGCAGCTTTTCGGCAAGCTTGTTTTTTGAGAACGCTGCATTTATTCTTTTCAGCTTTTTGTTCAGCAGGCTGTAATCAATTTTGGCTTCCTTGTATTTCAGCAGGAACCATAAGTCATAAACATCCCTTGCCTTGTTCCTGTTAAAAACAGCTTCTATCTTTTCAAGCAGTATTTCGCTTATGCTCATTGCAAAAACATCAAAGCCCGGAATGTCCCTGTAAGGGTGGTGCAAAACAAGCCTTTCTGATGCCAGAAGCATTGGCTCACGCACATTTACATCCATGCCTATAATGCACAGGCTTTTCGGGCTGCCGTTGTAAAAAGGGCCCTTAAGCTCAAGTGTTGCATTAATCCTGTTTTTGTATTCCTCCAATGATTTTATCCTGCCGTGAATCCCGTTTTGCCAAATCAGGCGCATTACTTTTTCAAGCAGCTTTTTGAAATCAACAGGCTTTGAGACTGAGAAATCCAAATCCTCGCTGAACCTGTTCAGGCCGTAAAGCTTGTAGAGGCACGTGCCTCCCTTGAAAACCATTTCCTTTCCTGCTGATGAATATAGAGTGTAGAGAATTGCATTCTGCAGGTAATCCTTTTCAGCGTGCATGAGGCTGAGCCTTTTCAATTGCGCTGTTTGCTCTAATTCAATCCTGCTAAGCATTTTCTATTCTCCTTCCAAAGCCTTCTGCTTTTTTTATCAGGGTGCGCCTTATTGTTTGGGTGATGTATTTTTTGATTAGCTTTAAGTTTAATTCATTCTTATGCTTTGAGATAATCTCTTCAAGCTCGTTTTCCGAGACCAGGTTGAATGCATAGCAGTCTGCTATCGCCTTCTCCTTTTCAGCCATGAATATTTCAAAGCCGTGCGCCTGCTCTTTTGCATAGCCGAACATGTTTTTTGGGGATGTTCTTATGAACCTGATTCTTCCGAAGCTGAATTCCAGCACTCTTCTTTTTCTTTCCCTTGTTGTTATTACCTCAATGCAGAACGGAAGCTGCTCTGTAAGATGGTGGTGCTGGAGCGCTGCCCAGCCTGATATGTATGACGGCCATGACATGTGCGTCGCTATAACCATCGGATCCTTGTGCGATGTGTATTTGTCCCTTTCAAGCATTGTTATTTCCCCTGTTTTTTTCAGCCTGAACAGTATCAGGTTTGCGTATTTCTTTCCTTTTCCTGTTATGTCCGCTATTGTCTTGCTCGTGAACACAGGGTATTTTTCGAGCTCCTTTAGCAGATGTATTCTATTTACCATAATTCTCAATTATGATAATTATAGTATATTAACCTTTCGATTGACGCTAATTATCATTTTGGATATCTTAGATAAGAAAAGGCGAGCCTCCGGCATTACTTCATTGTTTTTTACGTTTGGGCAATCTTTTTTTGCTTGTCCTTCCTGCTTTCAAGGTGCATGAAATTATCTTTTGAAACAATGGGCTTGCCTGTTTTTTCTTCAATATGCTTTCTGGTATCCTGGGCTATCTTTCCGCCCTCATGGGCGGATTCCTTGCATTCTTCAAATCCTATTGAGTCTTTTGCCTTTGTTATGTCTGTTGTTGCTTTTTCGCCCACCATTGTGAGTATTAATTCCCAGTCAGTCATGTGATCCCTTAGGTTTTGCTTTTTCAGCCCTTTAAGCTCCTTGTATTCCTCCACTGTCTTTCCAAAGGCAGTCTTGCTTATTTCGTTTGTAAGTATGGCAAATTCCTTTTCTTCAGTGACTTCCCTGCCTTTCCATTCATCAGTCAATTCCTGCCTTATGGCAATGCCCCTCAGCCGCTTTTCTATCCAGTCTTGAGGGTATCCTTTCAGCTCATAATATGATTTTGCCCTGTTCTGCGCAAGCTCGGGATCCTGTATCTCCTGTATGCGCTCGTAGCCTACTTTTGCAAGCCAAAGCTTCATCGGCTCTGCCTTTGGGGAAGGGATGGACTGGATTATACGAAAGATGCCTTCTGTATTGGCGCAGTCAGTTTCATAACGTTTCCCATCTGATGCTAACAATTTCAGTTGTCGACAAAATGTCGATAACTCAACTCCGCCTGACTCTAATTCTCTTTTCTTAAGCCTGTACCAGTAATCTTTAGAATCCATACTATCTGTTAATGCCCCAACAATATCAATAACTGAAAAATACCACTCATCATTAAGCCATTCTTTCCTTATCTCTATCCCTTGAAATAGTACCCATGAATTGTTTTGTTCCATTCTATCACCTTCCTGCGTATGGTGAATGTATATTTGTTTATAAATCCTGTGCGTCCGCTTGACGAGTGGCAAGTGGATAACATATTTCCGGATTATTCTCGTAGGGGAAATGGATGTTTTTGTAGTTTTTTGAAAACCACTTGACAAAGCTTGGGCAAGTGGAGAAGAAAGCCCTTGGGGACACCCCAAACCCCTTATTAGTTTAGACATCAAGTGTCGACAAAATATCGAGAGTTCAATTTTTCATTTCAGTTGTACACAATTTGTGTACAACTTGCCTTTAGGCACCAATTCCCTCTGGTTACAAACTGTAACCGCTTCACTTAACCCTGATACGCACCTAAAACCTCAAAATCACGATTTTAAAAGCCAAAAATGCCAAAAAACTGCATAAATCAGCTATAAACAGATTAAAACATGTCCATACACTTGGTTTTAAACCCGTCGAATTCGGCGGGTTTAGAAATTAGAAGCCCTTATATACAAGCAATCCCACAAACACTTAAAGGAATTGATTAAAATGGCAAAACCAATAAGGGCAACGCCCACACTGAGGGACGAGGACGCGGAACGGTTTGTAAAGCAGATGATTAAGCGCGAATCTTCTGCTATTTCAAAGGCTGACAAAGCCCTGTACGCGGATGTAAATAAAAACAGGCGCTTCTTTGAATCATTTCTTAATTAAGTCCTTATACATGGGCAGCGTGCCTTTGTTTTGCCTGTTTTGTGCATTATACAGCATAAAAGTAGCCACTTTTGTGCATTACGATAATTCTATGCATAAAACAGCTAAATTTAGCCCCTGGAGCAAAAATAATAGCCCTCTCGTTTTCGTCCTCTTCTGAAAAGCTAAACACTTTATTCTAACAATTTTCCTATAATTAGAGTAAAATAACTAAATTGTCCTCTAATTAACAGAAAGGTTTATAAATTAGCCTATATATTCATCATGTGAGGCAAAGATGGGTAAAAAAAGCACTGTAGAAGTTACTGAAAAAATTCTTGAAGCCATGTCGTCCAACTCCGAGCAAGGGCTGGTTATTCAGGATATCTCAAAAAAAGCAGATGTAAGTTGGGATTGCACAAAAAGGCACCTCGAATCGTTTGTTAAATCAAAGATTGTAAGAGAATATAAAAAAGAAGGCAAGCCCCATTATCAAATGATGTGCCCCATAGCAAAATCCGATACTTTGTTCTCTTTGCCGTTAAGCGAAGAGCATAGAAGGACCATTAAAAAAATATACGCAACCATCAAGATAGTATGGAAACAGATTACAAATAAGCCTTTATCCAAAACGCTTGCCCAAAAAATTGCTGTCGATGTTGTTGAGCAAAAATATAAGGATATCCCGAGAGGGTGGTATTTATACGGAGAATTATTGGTGCTTTCTTTTGAAGCAGAAGAGGATTATCAGGAAACATTAACAAAAAAAGAGGAAGTGGATTGTGTAAGGGCAGTATGCAGGGATTATTTGGATTATTGCGATGCATCTTACAAAATACGCAGGCACCAATATGAAAAGAAAGGCAATAAGCTTTATCTCATAAAAGAAGATTTAATGTATTGTTTAGGTTATTCTGATTTTAATGACTCTGCTCAAAAAATGAAAATAAGGCAATTGCTTAATGAATTTGCAGTAACTATCGAAAGGACAGAAGAGAACGCGATTATGCTTGCTATCGCAGATGATTTTGTTGCAGAAACATTGGCTATTTTTAGGCACAATAACGATGAAGAATTAAGAAAGGCAAGATCCACTATTATGAATGTTTTTGAGAAAATTTGGATTTTAGTTGCAACTTATGAATTTTATGAGTCGCTTAAAGCAAATGCATTTTATGATAAAGAATTTTTGCAGGAACATTTCTTTGATAAGTTTGAGCTCTTAAAAGATAATGCTCTTGAATCATTGGAAGAACTAAATGATTTTAAGCCCAAATGGGATTTTCCAAATGATGAAATTACTAAAAAATTAAAAGCATTGATGGGAACTGCAAAAGAAACGGCTCCTGAAGAGAAAATAAAGCGCAACAAGGAAATTGAAAAAATAAAGCAAGAAAAAGGCGAAAAGGGAGTTGACAGGTTCTTATCAGAAAAAACAGGATTAAATATCTGAAGGCAGTTTTGAAGCGATAATGTTATTAAATTTTTTAAAATGGCGTATGTTTTGGGTAACAAGAAATATTGCCCCATATTTTTTAGCAAGGATAGCATGCAAAGCGTCTGCAGTATCCTTTGTGCCTGTTTTGCTTGCCTCTTCTTCATCTTCTAATGTTGGCTCTGCGTATTTCAGCTTAGGTTCAAGAAATTTGAAAAGCATTGCACTTTCATTGCCTTGAATATTCGGGTACAGCTCGGTTTTTACTTTCCTTGAAACAAGTATCTCAAACTCGCACCTTATTGCCCTGTTGAATAAGTTAAATGCATCTTCAGCCTGGCGCGGAGGCCTGCCTTTGATAAGGAAATCAAGGTAAATATTTGTATCAACATAGATGAGAGTGCTCATTATTTAATCTCCGGTTTCTGCGCTAAGTAATAGATTAATGCTTTAAATACTCATCGCGTGTTTGGCAAGTGGCAAGTGGCTGAGCATATTTCCGGCGAGTGTATATAGATTTTCAATAAGG
>DUKS01000028.1:15925-16256 GCA_013329215.1 Nanobdellota archaeon
TTTTTTGAAAACCACTTGACAAGGCTTTGGCAAGTGGAGAAGAAAGCCCTTGGGGACACCCCAAACCCCGCCGCAGCGGTGGGGTCTGGAACGAGAGTTCCAATACCCCTTATTAGTTTAGACATCAAGTGTCGACAAAATGTCGAGAGTTCAATTTTTCATTTCAGTTGTACACAATTTGTGTACAACTCAGCCGGTTACGTTTTGTAACCGCCTCACTTAATCCTGATACGCGCCTAAAACCTCAAAATCGCGATTTTAAAAGCCAAAAGTGCCAAAAAACTGCATAAATCAGCTATAAATAGATTAAAACCTGGGTTTGACAGTTGAT
>DUKS01000022.1 GCA_013329215.1 Nanobdellota archaeon
CTGAGGATTATTGCAGAGGAGAATTCTGCCGAATTGCTTGTTGCGGAAGCAAGGAAGTGCAGGAGAAGATAGAGAAGGAGCGGCCTCCGGCTTGGAGATCTGAGTTTATTCTTAAATTGCATTAAAGATCAGTTTTATAAATAAACGCGCTATTCTTATGCTTATGAATAAAGAAGAAATGTTTAAAGTTGTAAAGGAATTGCCTTTTGATTCCAAAAAATCAGTATTCAAGGATAAAAATGGTGTTGAAGTATTGCTCTTCAGGCCTTCTGAATTGTCCAGCAGGTTCAAAGATTATGATAAAACCAAGAATTTTCAGATTTGGCTGAAAGATGGCGACAGGGAGTTTAGGCCAAATCATTTGAGAATCTTGATTGACTTGAATCTAAGAATTAGGAGCAGGTCGGAATTAAAGGAAAAATTACTTATAGCATTTGATAATATTTTCTATGGTAAAGACCCTGAAGAGGAGCTTAAACAGCTTGAAAAAGAGAAGTTTGCGCATTATTTGAATAACCTTACTTTAATGGGCGTTTTGGCGCAGCTGTTTATTATAGAGCAGGAGCATGGCTATCATAAGGAAAGCAACTTTGATCCGCCAAGCCTGTTTCTACAAGGTTGGATTCGAGAATTCATTGACAGCCCTAAAGAGATTGATAATATGTGCATGAGCGTTTGCAGCGGCCAGCCCCCGAAAGCAGATTATGTCAATAAAGAGAATAAAAAAGGCAATAAATTTGTTAAAGATCTGAAACCCCTGTGGTATTTACAGGATAATTAGTGATTACCAATTCGTTTATTTTTCCTCTTTTGCTTCCGTCAGAGTTTATCATTCTGCTTGCCTTGACTGTGTTAATGTTGAATCCTTTGTACAATTTTTTGATTAAATCAGTATCGCTGTTGCTTAACATGACAGAGCAGCCTTTTTTGTCTAATGCCCTGAATAGTTCGGCTAGCCTTTTCTGGTCTTCTTCTTTGAAATCATCTTTTGTATAAGTTGTAAAGCTTTTGCTATTATTTAAGGGATGATATGGCGGGTCAAAGTAAATAAAATCGCCTTTCCTTGCTTCCGGCAGTATTGCTTCAAAGTCTTTTGCGCTTATTTGTATGTTTGCGAGCATTGAGGCGATTACGCTCATTTCTTCTTCATCAGGAAATGCCGGGCTTTTGTAAGTGCCCATAGGGACATTGAATTCCCCCTTGGAATTAACCCTGTATAACCCATTAAAACATGTCTTGTTAAGATATATGAATCTTGCAGCCCTATAAATGTCCAGCAATTCTTTGGGGTTCTGGCTTCTTATTTTATAATAGGTTTCCTTGGTGTGATTTTCTTTGTATGTTTGAAGAATCTCTAAAAGCTCATCCTTATTGTATTTAATCATATTATAGCAGTTGATAAGCTCTTCATTAATATCAGATAAGAATACTTCTTTTGGATTATGATTCTGGGCTATATGGAATGCTATGGCACCGCTGCCTACAAAAGGCTCAAAATATCTTTTTAGTTGTTTTGGGAAGAAGTTTTTATATTGCTCTAAAAGCTGCTTCTTTCCTCCCGCCCACTTGACAAAATTCGAAATTTTTGTTTCACCCCAAGCGTTATTTTAGGTTTGAAGTATATATAGTTTGTGGCGGGTTTTGAAGGATTTGCGGGGAAGGCGGAAGGATGTGGTGGGAGTGTGGAAAAGTGAACGAAAAAGACGAAAGATAGAGCTATAATTTATGTATTGCTTTGAATCTAACCAAATGGAGAATCAAGACCCGTATCGCTTGCATATAATAAACCTAAAAATTGATTAAACCCTGAGAGGGTAAGATTTTTTGACCAGAGAATATATTTTCCCACAAATACTTTTTTATTTGATAAATCTGCAATTGCAAGATGAGCTCTTGGCACTGCACTTTCGGAAGCATATACAATAATTATAGGCACCTTTTTGGTTATTAGACTCTGAATATTGTTTTTTATAGTTGTCTCATTATCCTCTTTTTTTACAGGCACGCCAATCTCTTGCCATATGCGTAATATTCTCTTAAATTCTTCTCTAATTGCATAATCGGATAACTTGTTGGTATCTTTAAAATATGTAAGATAGTCCAAGATATGAAGTAATACTCCTGTTGAAGCAATATGGATAATCTTTTGGACATACCGATTGCTATATTGGCTATTATATATCTCGCTTCTTATCTCTTTTACCCTGTCTTTTTCTCCTCGTGAATTAAGCTCGTATAATAAAAGCCCTACTTTGATAAATCTTGTAAATGGGGATTTTGTACCTATAGCTGATTTAAATGCAATGTAAGTAGGATTTTTAGCAATATCATTAAGCGTATTCGCTTCGTCTTGAGTAATGGTAAAACCATATCTAGAAGTAATATCTATTCTTAACCAAGCCTTCTTGATAGTATCGAATGTCCTTTTTCCTATATTCTCTAAGCCGATTATAGCAGCATTAGCTAAAATCTTATTTATATCTGGTTCGGTATTATCTGGCGTCATGACTATTAAGGTTATTAATTCTCTAAATATTCTTCTATATAGCTAGAAAGAGACACAGGGTTTGTGTTTATAATTACAGTTGACCCGGGTAAAATAGATGCTTCATTGAAATGAACGGGTCTTCGTGTATATTTGCATATTACTCTCCTTCTAGTATTGTCAACAACAAACCCTCTTGCATCTAAATCATATCCCAATGCCTTTAATAATATCATCTTTTTTTGAGGATCTATATATACAAATTCTTTGAAATTATCAACTTTTGCCATTTGTAATAGGTTATATGCACGGAAACTATTACTAATTTATAAAGGTTTGGAATATATTAGTCTATCGATTTTTGTTATTCATCTTATCCATAAGCTTGCTCACTGGCGTTCGCAGGTTCTCCCTCATACGGCGAAACCTTTTCTCGCTGCGGCTCGAAACCTCACCGTTCGCCTTCTAACAACTAACGACCACATACTCGTTCGTCCACTAATAACTAACGACTACGTACCCGTTAACTCACCAAAACCTTTATAAACAACCTCGATTATCCATTCTCCTAATAAGTGAAGCCCGTAAAGGGCTTTTCTAACAGGCGAGTGCGAAACCGAAGTCTTTAGTTTCGCTATCCGGAAGGATAATCTCATGTGATGCTCTTGAAGCGCTGCTTGCGCTATGCTGTTAGGCACCAACCTGCAGACAGGTTGATCATCAGGGCGGGCTAAAGCCCACCTATGCGCTACGACGCAATCATGGCGCACTATATATAACAAAGGTAACACACAATGGCAGGCTCTAATCAAATGCACCACCCCCACAGGGGAAGCATGCAGTTCTGGCCCAGGAAAAGGGCAGCGAGAGCTTTGCCGAGAGTGAGAAACTGGCCCGTAACAAAAGAAGTCAAGCTTGAAGGCTTCATAGGCTACAAGGCAGGCATGACTCACGCAATGGTTACAGACAAAAACCCCGGCTCTCCTACAAAAAACATGGACGTCAGCAGGGCTGTGACAATAATCGAGTGCCCGCCCATGAAAGCAATGGCAATAAGGTTCTACAGGAACACGCCTTACGGATTAAATCTTGTTTCTGAATTATTCTCGCAAAAGTACGAAAAGGAGCTAATCAGGAAAACAAGGCCCGGCAAGAACACTGAAGTGCCTGCTGAGTTTGACGACCTGAGATTAGTCGTGTACACGCAGCCGAAGCAGACAGGCATCGGAAAAAAGCAGCCTGACGTGCTTGAAATAGGCATTGGCGGTACTGACAAGGCACAAAAGCTGGAATATGCAAAAGGGCTTTTGGACAAGGAAATAAAAGTTTCTGAGCTGTTCAAGGAAGGCCAGCTGATTGACGTGCACGGAGTCACAAAAGGAAAGGGCTTTCAGGGCACTGTAAAGAGGTACGGAGTCAAGAGGCGCCAGCACAAGTCAGAAAAGACAATAAGGGGCGTTGGAACACTAGGCTCATGGCACCCCAACAGGGTCCAATATACAGTTGCGCAGCCAGGCAAGATGGGCTATCACCAGAGGATAGAATACAACAAGATAATATACAAGATAGGCAGCAACCCGGCTGATGTCAACCAGGACGGCGGAATCACGCATTACGGAATAATAAAGAACGATTATGTCTTAATCAAGGGCTCTGTCCCGACTGTAAAGAAAAGGGCGCTTGTCATTGCGCAGCCGATGAGGCCGTGGCAGAGGTTCAAGCAGACGCAGCCTGAGATAACATACTTAAGCACAGCATCAAAGCAGGGATTATAATGAAAACAGACGTATTGTCATTGGAAGGCGCAAAGCAGAAAGAGATAGCTCTGCCAAGCCAGTTTGAAGAGGAATACAGGCCAGACGTAATCAAGAGGGCTGTTTTGGTTGTGCAGGCAAACAGGCGCCAGAAATACGGCGCAATGCAGGAAGCTGGCGAAAGGTACTCTTCAAGGCTTTCAAGAAGGAGAAGGCAGTACAGGGGCAGCTACGGAAAGGGAATTTCAAGAATCCAGAGAAAAATCATGTCCAGAAGGGGCGCGCACATTAATATGGTCGGAGCTTTTGTCCCCGGCACAGTCGGCGGAAGAAAGGGAGCACCGCCAAAGGCGTCAAAAGAATGGGGCCAGAAAATAAACCAGAAAGAGAAGAGGCTTGCAATCAGGTCTGCAATAGCAGCAACCGCAAACAGGGAGATTGTAAAGCTGAGGGCGACATACTCAAACGTTCCATTGGTGCTTGTGCATGACATGGAGTCATTAAGCAAGACACAGGATGTTGAAGACCTGCTGCTTAGGCTCGGCATGGAAAAGGAAGTTGAAAGGATTAAGAGAGTCAAGATAAGGGCAGGCAGGGGAAAAACAAGGGGAAGAAGATACAAGGGCAAGGCAAGCGTCCTGTTCGTTGTGTCAGGAAAATGCCCGCTGCAGAATGCCGCAAGAAACCTTGACGGAGTTGATGTTTCATTTGTCAATACGCTGAACGCAGAGCTTTTGGCGCCCGGAACAGTTCCGGGAAGGCTTACTATATGGAGCGAGAAAGCGATTGAAAGGCTTGCAAAGGAGAAGCTGTTCATATGAGCAAAGAAAAAAAGCAGGCAAACCTGAAGGGAGATGCAAAGGAGTTCTCAGTAATCAAGTATCCGCTTACAACAGAAAAGTCAGTAAGGCTTATGGAATCAGAAAACAAGCTCGTGTTCATAGTTGACAGGAATGCGTCAAAGTACAGCGTAAAGCAGGCTGTTGAAGCAATGTTCAAGGTAAAAGTTACAAATGTAAACACAGTCATCCTCCCGAGCGGGGAAAAGAAAGCATATGTCTCATTGTCTCCGGAAACTCCGGCAATGGACGTTGCGACACAACTGGGATTGCTATAAAGGTATAAAATGGGAAAAAATCTAATACAGCAGAGGCATGGAAAGGGTTCGCTTACTTACAGGGCTCCAAGCCACAGGTATGTAGGAAAGCTCGAGCACAGGCCTTATGATGAAGCTGAAAGGCAGGGAGTTGTTTCAGGAAGAATAACGGATTTCGTGCACTGCCCCGGGCATTCTGCGCCGCTGGCAAAAGTTTCTTATGGCAAGGAAGAGGTTCTCATGCCTGCGCCTGAAAAAGTCAGGGTTAATGACGAGATTCAGTCAGGCCTTAACGCAGCAGTTTCATCAGGAAATACGCTTCCTCTGAAAAACATCCCGGAAGGGACTTTAATATTCAACCTTGAGCTTAACCCCGGAGATGGGGGGAAACTTGTAAGGACAGCAGGCTCATTTGCAAGGATTGTCACAAAGGCCGGCAACAAGGTAACCATTGAGCTGCCTTCAAAAAAGCAGAGGGAATTCATAGACGAGTGCAGGGCTACAGTGGGTGTCATTGCAGGCGCAGGCAAGCAGGAAAAGCCGTACCTCAAGGCCGGAAAGAAGTATCACGCAATGAAAGCAAGAAACAGGATGTACCCGAGAACAAGCGGAGTTGCAATGAACTCAGTTGACCATCCGTTTGGTTGCGGAAGGGGCAGGCACGTTGGCAAGCCGAAGACATGCTCGAGGTTTGCACCGCCGGGAAGAAAGGTCGGTTTAATCGGCGCAAGAAGGACAGGAAGGAAGAGATAAAATGGTAAAGAAAGAATTCACATATAGGGGAAAGACAATTGAAGAGCTGCAGAAGTTAAGCATTGAAGAGTTTGCAAAGCTCACCCCCGCAAGGCAGAGAAGGTCATTGCTCAGGGGATTCAACGAGGCTGAGAAAAAGCTTCTTGCAAAGATAAAGAAATACAAGGCAGGCAAGACAAAGAAGCCGGTAAAGACGCACTGCAGGGACATAGTCGTGCTTCCCGACATGGTGGGCCTGACAATACACATTCACAGCGGCAAGACATTTGTGCCGATAACAATAGAGCCGGACATGATAGCTCATGTGCTCGGCGAATTTACAATGAACAGGCAGAAGGTTTCGCACTCAGCGCCCGGAATCGGGGCAACAAGAAGCAGCGCCTCTGCATCGGTGAAGTAAAAATGGGAAAGTTAATGGCGAAGGCAAAAGGACTGTCGCTTCCTATTTCAAGGAAGCAGGCTGTTGAAGTATGCAGGTTCATAAAGAAAAGGGACGTTGCGTCCGCAAGAAAGCGCCTTGAAAGGGTAATGGCCCTGAAGATGGCAGTGCCTTCAACAAAGTTCAAGAGGGACATACCTCACAGGTCCGGCTCAGTCGGTCCCGGAAGGTTTCCGATAAAGGCTGCAGAAGCAATATTGGGAATACTGAATTCGGCTGTTTCAAACGCTGAAAACAAGGGAATGAAGGCAAGCTCGCTTTACATTTCAATGGCATCGGCGTGCAAGGGCCCGACAGCATGGAGATACGGCAGGCTGTCAAGAAGGCATGCAAAGAGGACGCATGTTGAGCTGTGGCTTGAAGAGGCTGCAGAGAAGAAGCAGGAAAAGCCCAGGGCGGTTAAGAAAGAGCAGGCGCCTTTGGAGAAAGAGAAACACCAAGAGGTAAAGAAACAATGATCGAGCGAAAATTCGTTGCAGAGAAGATGAAGGAACTTGAAGTTGAAGAGTACATTGCAAGGGAAATTGGAAAGGACAAGTACAGCTTCCTGCTTATCAAGAAAACGCCTCTCGGAGAAAAAATCACAATATACACTTCAAAGCCGGGGTTCATTGTCGGAAAGCGCGGCGAAACAATCAAGAAAATGACTGAAGTGCTTAAGCACAGCTTCCACATGGACAACCCGCAGGTTGAAGTTGCAGAGTTTGACAACCCTGACCAGGAAGCAAAGTCAGTGGCAGACTACATTGCAGGCTCATTGGAAAGGTTCGGCTCAAACAGGTTCAAGTCAGTCGGGTACAAGGCGCTGCAGAGGATAATGGATGCAGGCGCGTTGGGTGCTGAAATCAAAATCAGCGGAAGGGGAGTCCCGAGCAGCAGGGCAAAGAGCTGGAGATTTTATGCTGGCCTTCTGAAAAAGGCAGGCGACATATCAGACTCAAAAGTCAGGAAAGCAATAACATCAGCAAACCTCAAGTCAGGGACAATCGGGATAAAAGTAAGCATAATGCCGTCCGATGTTGAGCTGCCTGACAAGATCACGTTCATCACAGCTGTTGAAGATAAAAAGGAAGAAGAGCCTGTTAAAGAGGCAACTGCCGAGGAAAAGCAGGCAGAGGAAAAGGCTGAAGAGGCTGTGAAGGAAATCAAGAAGGAGAAGAAGCCGAAGAAGAAGCCTGCCGAGAAAAAGGAAAAGCAGGCAAAGCCAAAGAAAGAAGAATCCAAAGAAGAGAAAAAGGCAGAAGAAGAGAAGAAAGATTAAAATGTCAAAGAAAAAATCAAAGGCAGTCAGGCAGATGGGAAATGAGCAGGCGCTTGAAAAGCTTGCAGAGCTCAGGAAAGAGCTTTTGAAGGCGAATTCCCAGATTGCAGTAGGCACTGTGCCTGAAAGCCCGGGAAAGGTAAAGCAGATAAAGAAGGAGATTTCCAGAATACTCACTATCATAAGTGAGCCTGTGCAGCAAAAGGCTGCAAAGGCAGCAGTGGCGCCGCAAGGTGCTGCTGTGCAAGAAAAACCCAAGGAGGCTAAGCGAACTAAATGAGCGAGGTATGCTCAAAATGCGGCCTGCCCAAAGACCTTTGCGTCTGCGAGACAATAGCAAAGGAGGAGCAGAAGATTGAGGTCAAGCTCATCAAGAAGAAGTTCGGAAAGTTTTCGACTGTTGTCACGGGCATAAACGACAAGAGCATAAACCTGAAGGAGCTTCAGAAAGGGCTCAAGTCAAAGCTTGCCTGCGGCGGCACTGTCAAGGACGGAGTCATCGAGCTTCAGGGGAACCACCTCGCAAAAGTGAGGCAGTACCTGAGGGAGTTCGGGTTTCCGGCAGAGTCAATCAAGGTCGTGGAATGGTAGATGACTGCAGACATATTGCGGCACGAGCTCATCGGGCTTGAGATTGAAGTTGTCACGTCGCCGAACAGTAGCCTCGTGGGAATCAAAGGAAAAATCATAGACGAAACGCGCAATACGCTGCGCATACAGGGCCGCGGAAAGGTGCTGACAATCATGAAAAACGCAATCGTGTTCAGGGCGAGCATCGGAGGAAGGATTGTTGAGATAGACGGCTCTTCAATTATGGGAAGGCCGGAGGACAGGATTAAAAAATGAAAAAAGCAAGAAACATCGGATTCGAGGTAAAAGCGCCGAAAGGCACATGCGTTGACAGGCACTGCCCTTTTCACGGCGAACTTAGCCTGCGCGGCAGGACGTTTACAGGCACAGTCGCAAGCACTGACTTCAACAAGACAGCAAGCGTCAAGTGGGAAAGAAGCGCTTACATATCAAAATACGAAAGGTACGAGGTAAGAAACAGCAAGATAAAGGCGCACAACCCTGACTGCATAGGCGCAAAAGTCGGGGACCTGGTGAAGGTAATGGAGTGCAGGCCCATCAGCAAGACAAAAAACTTTGTAATCATAGAATTACTGGAGAAGAAGGAGTAAAATGATTACCGAGCAGAAGGCGAAGGGAATCTTCGAACGAAGAGGAGTGGAGTGAGAATGAAAGCAGTTCCGGCATATGTCACAAGGGTATTGCCTCTTGGCGCAAAGATCGCTACATGCGACAACTCTGGCGCAAAGATAATACAGCTTATGAACGTAAGGACAATCAAGACAATAAGGAGAAGGACGCAGCAGGCTGGTGTAGCAGACCTGTGCATGGCTGCTGTCATAAAGGGAAAGCCGGAAATGAGAAAGCAGGTGGTTTTCGCAATCATAGTCAGGCAGAAGAAGGAGTACAGGAGGCCGTCAGGAGAAAGGATTAAGTTCGAGGACAATGCGGCAATCGTGCTTAAGGATGACAAGGGCAACCCGAAGGGAACTATCTTCAAGGGTCCGATAGCAAAGGAAGTAGCTGACCGCTGGCCGCTGGTTGCAAAAGTGGCAAGCATGGTTGTATAAGGTGGAAAAAAATGGTTAAATGGAGCAAGGACTGGAAGGCAAGCACAAGGCCGAGGAAGCAGAGGAACTACAGGACAAGGGCGCCCCTGCACATAAAGCAGAAAATGCTTGCAGCGCACCTTTCAAAAGAATTAAGGGCAAAATATTCAAGAAGAAGCATAGCATTGAGAAAAGGCGACAAGGTAAAAATCGCAAGGGGCCAGTTCAGGGGCAAGTCAGGAAATATCACAGAAGTAAGGGTAAAGGAAATGAAAGTTGCTGTGGAGGGTATTGAAAACATAAGAAAGGACGGCTCAAAGATGCCTTACATGCTTGAGCCTTCAAACCTCACGGTCACAGAGCTGAACATTGAAGACAAGAGAAGGAAAGAATCGCTTGAAAGGAAGAAGGGAGCTAAGTAAAATGGTAAAGAATCATCTCAAAAGGCTGAATGTGCCGAAGTCATGGCCGGTTAAGAGGAAAACAAGCAAGTGGATAGTGAAGCCGAGGAGCTCGCACCCTCTTGGCCAGTGCCTGCCTGTATCAGTAATACTCAAGGAAGTGCTCGGGTTCGCGGCAACAGCGAAAGAAGCAAAAGTAATACTCAACCAGAAGCTCATGCTTGTGAACAAGAAGGCAAGGAAAGAGCCTAAGTTCGGGGCAGGATTGCTGGATGTTGTTGAGCTGCCGGGCATGAAGCTGCACTACAGGATTTTGCTTAGCAAGCAGGGCAAGCTGGTGCTCCATCCTATTGATGAAAAGGAAGCGTCAATAAGGCCGTGTAAGATACAGTCAAAGAGAATTGTTGCGGGCGGAAAAATACAGATTGCGTTTGCAGACGGCACAACAATGTTCACAGACAACAAGGAATACAAGGCAGGGGACACTCTTGTGCTCTCAATGCCTGACAACAAGGTCAGGGAACACCTGAAGTTTGAGAAGGGCGCGATGTTATACATCACTGCTGGAAGGCAGGCATCGCTTTACGGCACATTTGAGGAAGTAAGGCAGTTCAGCGGCGCGCAGCCTGACAATATAGTTGTTTCCCACGCAGGCAAGCATTATGAAACAAGAAAGGATTATGCAATGGTTATCGGCAGGGAAAAGCCTGCTATATCAATGGTAGACTAAGATGGAAAAAGCACAAAACCCAATGAAGGAAATCCAGGTTGAGAAAGTAACGCTCAACATCGGGACAGGAAAGCCCGGGGCAGAGCTTGAGAAAGCGCTGAAGCTGCTTCAGGCTCTCGCGGGGAAAAAGCCTGTCGAGACAAAAACAGTAAAGAGAATACCTACATGGGGTCTGAGGCCCGGCCTTTCAATAGGCGCGAAAGTGACATTGAGGGGAAAGGAAGCAGAGGAAATGCTCAAGAGGCTGCTGCAGGCAGTCGAGCACAAGCTGCGCAACTACCAGATAGGAAAGGACGGAAATTTCGCTTTCGGCGTAAAGGAATACATTGATATACCCGGAATGAAATACAACATGGAAATAGGGATGATGGGACTTGAGGCTGCTGTCACGCTTAGAAGGGCGGGCTTCAGCATAAGGCGAAGGAAAATAAAGCCCAAGAAGCTTCCGGACAGGCACAAGATTCACAAGGACGAGACAAAAATGTTTTTGCAGACGAAATACAATGTAAAGTTTGACGAGGAGAAGTAAGAATGACAGCAGGAAGCCACACAAAAATGCTTAACCAGCTTTCAGGAAAGCCGGCTAAGCTGAAGAAATATGAAAAGTTCAACGTGCCCAAGAAAAGGACAACAGGGTACAACCTGAAGCCGTGCAGGCTGTGCGGCAGGATTGGTGGGCACATGAAGATATACGGGCTTGAGCTGTGCAGGCAGTGCTTCAGGGATAATGCAAAAAGGCTTGGGTTCAAAAAATACAGGTAGGTACAAAAATGGTTAACGAGCATAGCGAAGGGAACCTTCGAATGAACGGGAGTGAATGAGAATGAGCATGAACGACACACTGGCAGCCGCAATGTCAAAGATGCAGAATGCGGAAAAAATAGGAAGGGACAGTTGCTTAGTAAGCCCTGTATCAAAAATGCTTACTCAGGTGCTTGACCTAATGCAGGCAAAGGGATATGTCTCTGGCTATGAGGTCGCAGACAAGGGCAGGGGTGGCGTGCTCAAGATAGGCCTGAACGGCGGCATAAACAAGTGCGGTGTGATAAAGCCGAGGTTTGCAGTTACAAAAGCAGACTTTGAAAAGTTTGAGAAAAGATACCTGCCTGCTAAGGATTTCGGATTCATAGTCATATCGACAACAAAAGGCCTGATGACCCTTGAGGAAGCAAGGGAGAAAGGGCTTGGAGGAAGGCTAATCGCCTATGTATACTAAATGATAGAGGAAAGAAGGCTTACAAAGGAAGTTACAGTGCCCGAGGGCGTAACAGTCAGCGTGCAGGGCAAGGAGGTCCATGTGAAAGGGCCGAAGGGGGAGATAGTGAGAAAACTGTTTGACCCGACTGTAAAAATGGAAGTCATTGAAAACAAGGTTAAGCTAAGCCCAAAGAGGCTTACGAAAAAACAGAAAATGCTGATAAACACTTATGTTTCACACCTCAAGAACATGATAAGCGGGGTTCAGAAGCCGTTCATATACAGGCTCAAGGTATGCTCAAGCCACTTCCCAATATCAGTTTCGGTTGAGGGAAGCACGTTTGTAATCAAGAACTTTTTCGGTGAAAAAGTCCCGAGAAAGGCAAGAATTGTCCAGGGAGTCAAAGTTGAGGCAAAAGGCGATGTTGTGACAGTAAGCGGCGTTGACCTTGAAGCGGTCGGCCAGACAGCGACAAACATTGAGCTTGCGTCAAGGATAACAGACAGGGACAGAAGGGTATTCCAGGACGGGGTATGGCTGTTCGAGAAGGCGGTGCAGGAGTAAAAAAAATGGAAAAATTGCTTGCTCTTAAAAAGCAGATCAACAAAAGAAGGCCGAAGTTTGTGAGACAGGAAGGCACAAGCAAGAGAATGCTTCAGAAAGTCGGCTGGAGAAAGCCGAAAGGGTACCATTCAAAAATCAGGAGAAGGTTCAGGGGCCGCAGGAAAATGCCGTGCTACGGCTATGCATCCCCGAATGCAGTCAAGGGAATGACAATGCAGGGTCTTTTGCCTGTGAGAGTTGAGAATGTTGCGGAAGCTGCAAGGCTTGTTGCAAAAAGGGACACTGCGGTCATAGCTGCAGTTGGAAAAAGGGCAAAAGTTGACATAATCAAAAAGCTGCTTGAGGCGAAAGTTAAGATACTCAATGTGCTCAACCCCGAGAAATTCATACAGGATGTTGAGGCTAAGCTTAATGAAAGGAAAGCGGCAAAGAAGTCAAAGGAAGACAAAAAGAAAAAGTCAAAGGAAGAAAGCCTGAAGAAGGCGGAAGAAAAGAAAAAGGAAGAGAAAAACGCTGAAGAAAAGACAGAAGAGGAAAAGAAGAAAGAACAGGTTGAAGAGCATAAGAAGTTGCTGGAGAAAGGGCAGTAATCAAAGGTGTAAAAAATGAATCTTGCAAATAAAAAAAGGCTTGCAGCGCAGGTCCTGAAGGTAGGGGAATCAAGAGTATGGTTTGACCCTGAAAGGCTTAACGAGATAAAGGAAGCCATAACCAAAAGGGATATAAGAAAGCTTGTGGGGGACCTGGCGATACAGGCAAAGCCGTCAACAGGCGTTTCAAGGTTTGGGGCAAGGAAGATTGCAACCCAGAAGCGCAAGGGAAGAAGGCAGGGGGAAGGCTCAAGAAAGGGCACGCCCAATGCAAGAAAATCCAGGAAAGACCTGTGGATGGCAAAGATAAGGTCGCAGAGGGATTTCCTCACATCATTGAAAGAGAGCGGCCTGATAGCGCCCGCCTCATACAGGAAGATTTACCTGATGTGCAAGGGCGGATATTTCAGGAGCATAAGGCATATAAAGATGTACATGGAAGAACACCAGATGTTTATCAGGAAGGAGAAGAAATGAAACGAAGAAAAAGGTTCATACCGTTCAGGAGAAAGCTTGAGGGCAAGACTGATTACAGGAAAAGGCTTGCAATGCTTAAGTCAGGCAAGTTGAGGCTGGTAATAAGAAAGTCCCTCAACAACATATCTGCGCAGCTGATAGGCTATGAAAACGCCGGAGACAAGGTTTTTGTATCAGCGCACAGCAGGGAGCTTCTCAAGCTCGGATGGAAAGGCAAAAGGAAAAATATGCCTGCTGCATACCTGGTCGGTCTTCTTTGCGGGGTTAAGGCAAAGCAAAGCAAGATAACAGAGGCAATACTTGATGCAGGATTCTATACAAAAGTGAACGGCTCTGTGGTTTTTTCAGCGCTTAAGGGCGCTGTTGACGCAGGTTTGAAAGTGCCGCATGATGCTGCCGTGCTCCCGAAGGAAGACAGGGTGAAGGGAAAGCATATAAAGAACGCCAATATTGAAGCAGAGTTTGAGGCTGTAAAGAAAAAAATACTCGGTGGTGCCAAATGAGAAAACGAAACAGGAAAGATGCTGAGACAACCGGAATCTCAAAGGAGAGGGCATTTGACATATCAGCATGGACCCCGAAAACAGACATTGGCAGAAAGATAAAAGCCGGAGAAATTACAAACATTGACATGATACTTGATGCAGGCAAGAGGATAATGGAGCCCGAGATTGTGGATGCGTTGCTGAAGGGTCTGCAGGTTGACCTGCTTGAGATAGGCCAGTCAAAGGGAAAGTTTGGCGGCGGAAAAAGGACAATATGGAAGACTACCCAGAAAAAGAGCAAGGAAGGAAACAAGCCCTCGTTCACTGCAATGGCTGTTGTCGGAAACAAGGACGGCTATCTGGGCATAGGAATGGGCAAGTCAAAGGAGACAATGCCTGCAAGGGAAAAGGCAACAAAGCAGGCAAAGCTGAACATAATCAAGATAAAGAGGGGCTGCGGCTCATGGCAATGCAACTGCAGGGAGCCTCACTCGCTACCGTTTGCTGTTTCAGGCAAGAACGGCTCTTCACAGTTGAGGATAATGCCTGCCCCGAAGGGGACGGGGCTGTGCATGGCCGGCGAAGCAAGGAAAATGCTCGCGCTTGCCGGAGTGAAGGATGTATATTCAAGGACAAAAGGCCAGACAGTCACAAGGGTAAACCTTTTGATTGCATGCTTCAAGGCGCTGAAAGAGCTCAGCAAGGTAAAGGTAATGCCTGAGTACGTGGCAAAGGCAGGCATAGTGTCCGGAAGAAAGGAAAACAAAGAGGTAACACAATGAAACGCGTTGCAATCATAAGAATACACGGGGATTCAAAGCTGAGGCATGATGTTGTAAAGACATTTGACCTGCTCAGGCTTTACAAGAAGCACACATGCATTGTTGTTGCAAATAACTCAACATACTCCGGGATGCTTCATAAGATAAAGGATTTTGCCACATGGGGCGAGCTGAAGCCTGAAGTGTTCAGGAAAATGATTGAGAAAAGGGGGAGGCTGCCCGGCAACAAGCCGCTCACAGAAGCGTACCTGAAAGATAAAACAGGGCTTGGCTTTGACGATTTCACAAAACAGTTCATGGAAGGCAAGAAAGAGCTGAACGATGTTCCCGGATTAAAGCACTTTTTCAAGCTTTGCCCGCCGGTGAAAGGATTTGAAAGGAAAGGGATAAAGATGCCTTTCAGCATGGGCGGCGTTGTAGGGTACAGGAAAGAATACATTAATGATTTGCTGGAGAGGATGCTATAATGAGCGTTAACAAGCGAAAGAAAAATTCAAGGTACCGCGGCAGCAAGACGCACGGCTGCGGCTCAATGAAGAAAAGGCGAGGGGCCGGCAATAAGGGCGGAACAGGCATGGCTGGAAGCGGCAAGAGAGCCCAGTCAAAGAAGCCGACGATTTTGAAATTATACGGAAACGAATACTTCGGCAAGCACGGCTTCAATAGGGTTGCGACACAGCATTTCAAGACAATCAATATTGCATTTTTGGAAGCAAAGTTTGAAGAGCTTCTTGCAAAGGGCACAATCAAGAACGAGAAAGGCATGTTCGAAGTTGATATTGAGGCGCTTGGCGCTGACAAGCTTTTGGGCACCGGAAACCCGACAAGAAAGTACCGCGTTAAGGCTATATTTGCCTCAGGCAGCGCTGCTGAAAAGATAACAGAAGCCGGCGGGGAAGTCATTGCAGAAAGCGCTTCTGAAGAGAAAGAAGAAGCAGAAGAAGAAAAGCAGTGATTTTTCAGGTATAAAATCGATTAAATTAGTTTTGGGCTCCATACTTGTCTAATGCAAAAGAAAGTTTCTCTTTTAAATCCCCTAACTTTTCATATTCAATAATCTGTGCCTTCGGTATTCCTTGTGCAAGAGAGGTAATATAATTCCCTTTCTGATGAAGCAAAATTATTTCGTGGCCTAAACAGAAAGATATGCCTATTTCAATACCTACACCATGGCTTCTTTCAGAAACTTCAGCAATTAAAATATTGCATGCCTTCAGTTGCTCATAATCTCTTTTGAATATTTCAGCAGGTTTTCCGCCAATTTGAAATATAAAAGTATCAATTCTTTTACTTTGGGTCACCCGCTCTATTTCAGGGAGCAGATTAAGCCTTTCTTTTGTGTGAGTGATGGGGCATGTAATGTATGCTTTCATAGATACAGTACCTGAATGAATTAATATAAAGTTATCTATATGCGCCAAAAACTAATCGAGCCTGCCCGTTTATATGCCAGAAAATGGTATCTCTTCTCCTTCAACAATGCCCCTCACGAGATTTCCGGCGGGGCTCTGCCTTCCTGCCAGCATAGCACTCGAAAGCTTTCTCACTATCGTTCGAAACTTCCTGCTCGTTGAAACTCGCAGAAAGCTTTAAATATACTCTGATGCTTCCTTCCTTGAATATTATCGGTGATAATGAGTGGTTAACTTCAACAGCATACTGGCGAACCTTCCAGAGGTCAAAGGGCCTTTGCAGAAGCATCTGCCTTTTAAGGAGAAATTAAAATGGACAGGCATTGTGCTTGTATTGTTCTTCTTATTGGGATTAGTCCCGCTTTACGGGCTTGGTGTCAATGCACTGCAGCAGTTTGAGCAGCTGTCAATCATATTGGGCGCAAGCTTCGGCTCGCTTGCCACGCTTGGAATAGGGCCTCTGGTTACTGCTTCAATCGTATTGCAGTTGCTGAACGGGTCAGGCATAATGAAGTTTGACCTGACATCGCCTGAAGGCAAGAAGAGATTCCACGCGCTTCAGAAGCTGCTTGGGGTGTTTTTCATATTCTTTGAGGGCGCGATATACGTGTTTTTGGGCGGGCTTCTGCCTCCTGAAGCGCTTCCGCCTGCAACTTACAGGACAATGGAGCTGTTGCTTGTTGCGCAGATTGCGCTTGGCGGCATTGCAATCATGTTCATGGATGAAGTCTGCAACAAATGGGGGTTTGGAAGCGGCATTAGCCTGTTCATAGCAGCAGGAGTTTCGCAGGAAATAATCATAAGGGCGTTCAGCCCGCTGACAACAGCAGGCAGCTTTGCATTCGGAAGTTCGCAGCCCCCAATAGGAAAAGTCTGGGTATTTTTCATTTCATTACTGAGCAGGAATCCGACAGGAGCCGCGCTTGCTTTGTCCGCAATAATAGCAACTATCATTGTGTTTATATTTTCGGTTTATGCGCAGTCAATGAAAGTTGAAATCCCTCTATCTTTTGGGAGGGTGAGAGGGCACGGCATAAGATGGCCGCTGCACTTCATATACACATCCAACATCCCTGTCATATTGGTTGCGGCTTTAATGGCAAACATGCAGCTTTGGGCGCGTTTGCTCCAAAACTGGGGGCATCCCATACTGGGAACGTTCTCAGGCAATACGCCTGCTTCAGGTTTAATCGCATGGATTAACCCACCTAACATGGTTGAAAGCATTATCACAGGCAGCTTCAGGGGGATTGACATGGGGCATGCCCTGATTTATATGCTGTTCATGATTGTCGGCTCAATAATATTTTCAATATTCTGGGTGCAAACCTCTGGGATGGATGCAAAAAGCCAGGCAAAGCAGATACTTGCTTCTGGCCTGCAGATACCCGGCTTCAGGAGGGACGAGAGGATTCTTGAGCATATTCTTTCAAGGTATATATTCCCGCTGACAATAATGGGCGCCGCGCTGGTCGGATTCCTTGCTTCGACAGCAGACCTGCTGGGCGCGTTGTCAAGGGGCACCGGTATACTTCTTACTGTCATGATTGTGTACAGGATGTATGAGGACATTGCAAAGCAGCACATGATGGACATGCATCCTGCATTGAGAAAGATGATGGGCGGCGGCTCTGAATAGCTGGTTGGTGGCTTGTAGCTGGTAGGCAGTGCGCGGTTAGCAAAAGAGGGTGATGATTAGTGGCAAAGGATTTTGATGGGATTGTTGCAATTGTATTCAGGCGCGGAAGGCCTGACAAGTTTGTTCTTGTGCAAAACAGGAAGACAGGCAATGTTTCTTTCCCTTCCGGCGCAATGCTTGAATCTGAGGATTCTGCAGCAGACGCCATGGCGCGGGAAGTCAGGGCGCAGACAGGATTAAAGCCTGAAGACTACGAGGCAAAGCAGATTCCGCTCGGCTTTGAGTTTGTTTCTTACAACGGCACGAACGCAGAAAGGACAAGGCAGGTTGTTTTTCTCGTTGAGACCTTGAACACAATAAGCGCGCCTGAAGATGTTAATTTTAAAATCAGGGTATGGACCACTGCTGACGAGATTATCCAAATGCTTGCTGTGAAGGAAGCAAAGCAGCTGTTTGAGAAAGCGATTAAGTTTATCAGATAAGGCAATGCCCTAAGCTTTGTTCGCTGCGCCCCCCTTATTCGGAAGATTTTTAAACCATTGCGCAATCTATAACCTCATGTTTGACTCATTTTTCAATACAGTGCTCGGCCCTTTGATGAAGCTGCCTGAGCCTTTTCCGATTATTGCAATAAGCTTTCTTATAACCATGGTTACAACGCTTGTTTACAAGTATGCTACTGACCAGGAAGTCATGAAGACGCTGAAAGAGGACATGAAGGCGATGCAGGCTGAGATGAAGGGCCTCAAGGACCAGCCTGATAAGCTGATGTCAATGCAGAAGCAGGCAATGGAAAAGAACATGAAGTACATGATGAAGAGCTTCAAGCCCATGCTTATTACATTCCTGCCTGTGATTATATTTTTCAGCTGGCTAAACAAGTATTACGCTGCTGTGGGAAAGATAATGTTCACTGACACTTGGGGCATAAACTGGATATGGCTTTACATCATATCCTCGCTGGTGTTCAGCATGGCAATGAGAAAGATTCTGAAAGTGTATTAAAGAGACGTTGCTTTTGACCTGGCCATATGCCTCTCGTGGTCCACAACTGTCCTCTGCAATATGCATTCCAGAGATTCTGTTTTTAGGTCCCCGATGACTTCTTCGGAATCGCCTGATGTTATGCTCATTGTAAAATCAGGATTGACAAAGATATACGCCCGTTCGGTGTCTTTGCGCCCTGAACAAAAAGAAAGCCTGAACGGATAATTTCCCTGCCCTAACCTCTCCTTTAGCTCTTCAAACTCAGCCTGTGCAATTTCCAGGTCGCCGTATGCTTTTGCGCCCAATGACCTTTTTACAACACCGTTAAGGCCATAAATTCTTGGATGAATTTCATCAGCCAGGTATTGGGCAATGTTTTGGGCATCCCCTATGTTTCTTCTGCTGACTGCTGTTGTAATCTTGACAGGTATTCCCAGTTCCGTTGCTATGCTGCTTATGTTCCTTACAATCTCAAAATGGCCCTGCCTTCTGGCGATTGAATCATGCAACTGGGCAGTTGAGCCGTGCAGGGGCAGCCCGAGAATGGACAAATATTCCTGCAATGACGCCAGATACTCCCTGTTAAGGTTTATGCCGTTTGTATCCAATCTTACATTAAAGCCATATGATGAGCATTCCCGGACCAGGCCCGGCAAATCATCCCTTAATGTAGGCTCGCCGCCTGTCAGTATTATTGCGGAAAAGCCGGCTGATTTCGCTTCGGTTAATAGTTTGGTTTCATATCCTCTTACAATTCTTCTGGTATGGTCCCTGAAGCACATGACACAGCCCATATTGCAGCCTGATTCAACCTTCCAATATAGGTTCATGTAAGCCATAAGGCTGGGAGTTGGTTTAATCTATATAAACATTTGCGTGTTTTCTGTAAGAAAGGGCGCGTTTCCACGGCGTCGCCCTTCCTTCCTTGCGGCGATACGAACCATTAGAAAGTTTTCTCGCTGCCACTCGAAAGTTCCTGCTCCTTCGTCGCAGAAACTTTTCTCGCTATAGCCCAAAACTTTCCTCGTCATGCTCAGAAACCTTTCTCGCTATCGCTCGAAAGTTCCTGCTCCATTGTCGCAGAAACCTTTATAAACCCCCTCAATCTTCTGCATACAAGTAATTTACGAGGTAAATCAAAATGCCAGCACCAAGATTCAGGTCAAGAACATTCAGGAGGGTTTTTGTAAAGCTCCCAGGCGGGACTACAAAGATTCAGTACAGGAAGAGAAAGCCTGCAAAGGCACACTGCGCAGGATGCGGAGCTTTGCTTCCGGGCGTGCCCAGGGAAAGGCCGTACAAGATGCAGAGAATGCCAAAGACACAGAAGAGGCCGGAAAGAAAGTTCGGCGGCTTATTCTGCACAAGATGCTCAAGGCTCAGGCTCAAACAGGCCGCAAGGCATCTGTAATATTCCTTTCATCCTTAATGGAATGGAAGAAGCGCAACTGGCGACAGGGCGCGGACGAACATCGAGGAGGAATCTAAAATGATGGACATAGGCAGGGTCTGTATGAAAATTGCAGGCAGGGATTCTGGCAACGTAGCCATAATTGTTGACAAGATAGACGAGAACTTCGTTGTTGTAAACGGCAATGTAAGAAGGAAAAGATGCAACATAAAGCACCTTGAGCCGACTGAAAAGCTCGTTGCAATACAGCAGAACGCTTCCACAGAGGAAGTGCATGCTGCAATGAAGGATGCAGGCTTTGAAGTCAAGAGGCACGCAGAGCCGAAGGCTGAGAAGCCCGCAAAAGCTGAAAAAAAGGCAGAGAAAGCGCCTGTTAAAAAGGTAAAGTAAGATGGAAGAAGAAGCGCAGCAGAAATACCTTGAATACCAGATGCTGAACAACCAGGTCAGGCAGCTTATGCAGGAAATCCAGTCAATGGAGCAGCAGGTGAAAGAGCTTGAAATGCTTGTTGAAGGCGTTGAAGAGCTGGGCAAGGCAAAGGCAGGCACTGAAATACTCTCGTCGCTCGGCGGCGGCATTTACGTGAAGACAACTCTTACCAATAACAACGAGATACTTATCAATTCGGGCGCAAGGATCATGACAACAAAGACACGGGATGAGGCAAAAGCTTTGCTTTCAGAGCAGCTTGAGCAGGTTAAGAAAGTTGTCGCGCAGATGCAGGCTGACTTCCAGGGCGGAGTGCAGAGGCTTGTGGTGCTTGAGTCAGATCTGAAGAAAGCGCAGAAGAAATGAGGCTCAGAAGTAATTATAGCAGGTAGGCGGTAGTTATAATAAAGAGCAGTGGGGGGCAAATAAAATGGCAAGATACGAAAAAGTAAGCAAAGATGAGACAATAGCAGATATTTGGAGGAGGAGGGTTAATCCAGAATCTCCAGGAGGGCCATGCCTGGAGCTTGAAGGCATTTGCAGGGGAGTAATAAGCACGCCTTTAGCGGAGGACCACCGCCATGCCAACTATAGATACGAAGGAGTTCTCCAAAGGCCGAATGGCGAATTTATTGGATTTTGGGGAATAGGGTATTCGCTTGAAGGCGCAATAGCAAAAGCCAGCTCTGAAACAGCAATGCCTGTAACAATGCAGGTATGTTTCTCAGGGGAATTACTTTCAGTGCAGGGCTTGAAGTTAGGCAATATAAAATCCTATAACTATCAAGAAGAATAAAAATGGCAAAATTCACTGAAAACATTTTAATGAAGAACATTGCAATACTTCAAAGGCTTGCAAAAGGCAATGCAACTCTTGAAGAGCTTGCGGCAGAAGCAAAATGCACAGTCGGCGACTTGAGAGGGCCCTTACAGCTCCTTTGGGAGCAGAGGCTTGTGGCAGCAGATGATAGAAAATGTTATCTTATTTCTGCAAAAAAAGTTGAGGAAATACTAGCAATAGTTGCGCCATGGGCTTCTTATTTCAACGCCTCTTTTTATGAGATTGCAAAAGATACTGCAAGGATAATAATTGAGAAGTCATGGGAAGAGGCTGAAGTGGAAGGAGTAATGCTTTTCGGCTCAACATTGAGAAGTAAAACTCCTAATGATATTGATTTGCTTGTTCTGCATTCGGGTTTGAGGCTAAAAGCTTATTCGCCTTATGAAAAGCCTGTGTTTGACAAGCCGGCCGGAACAGGCAATGGAAGGGACGCGGCGGCAGAAATTTTATTTAGGCTTGGATATAAAGAGACAGTTCTTGACAGAGTAGATGATGCAATAAAAAGAAGGATAGAGCCTCTTGGCCTAAACAGCCGCGATGGGCTTAACAGCCTTTTTGATATCCAGGTAATGCACGCAGCGCTTCTTGGCGATACTAGAACAATAGAAGTTTTCGCAAGAAGATATGCCGTCTGGGGTTCTGAAGAAGAGAGACAGGTTGATTATCAACGTTGTTATCGTTCTGAGCTGGGAAAAGTTGCGGCTCAGAGGCGGGAAACAATCCAAAGCTGCAGGGACCCTACATTCTGGCGCACTATCCTTGCAAAAGGGAGGATTTACGATCCCGCTAAGCATGATTTTACAATACCAATAGAAGAGAAGTACTCTGGAGCATTGGCTTTGTTCCCTTCAGGGTAAGGAGGAAGAAAATGAAAGCAATATACATCTTTTTGGTTTTCGCTTTGGTTGCGTTAAGCGGATGTGCAAAGAATAACATTACAGGGGAGGATACAATGGACACTAAAATAATGCTTGAAACGAGCATGGGAAACATTAAGATACAATTGTTTGATGACAAGGTTCCTGTTACTGCAGGAAACTTCAAGAAGCTGGTTGAAGACGGCTATTACAACGGAATCATATTCCACCGTGTGATTGACGGCTTTATGATACAGGGTGGGGATCCGACAGGCACTGGAATGGGCGGGCCTGGATATGCAATAAACGACGAGTTTAATCCATCTTTAACACATTCAAAAGCAGGCATCCTGTCAATGGCAAATTCAGGCCCAAACACAGGCGGCTCGCAGTTCTTCATAACACTTGCAGCAACCCCGTGGCTTGACGGAAAGCATGCAATATTCGGTGAAGTGATTGAAGGAATGGATGTTCTTTCTGCAATCGGAAAGGTTCCGGTTGGAGCGCAGGACAGGCCGCGTACGGATGTTGTGATAAAGAAAGCGTATGTTGTGAAGTGAAGGGGTAAACAAAATGGTATATGAATGCAGTGAAAGGATGGAAACAGACTTGCAAAAGAAAGCAGTAAAGAAAGGATTATTCCAGATAGTGCAGGCAGTTGCGAGAGAATTGGGGGATTATACAACTGATAGTATGATACTTCCCGGTACTAATGTTCCATCTCTTTGTACGGGATATTTTTTAATAAAAGCAGGGTTGAGGGCAGCTGTAGGATACAGGCAGCTCTATGACAATAAATACGGGATTCTGGGGCATGTTAGTACGCATGTTTCTATAAATGTAAATGGCAAGGAAATGTTCCATGCATCAATAGACCAATCATCTATAGAACAGTATGTGCAAACATATGAACCCGGCGATTGGGAAAAACAGCTTCGGGGATTCTATGAGCAGGCGCTGCACATGAAATCTGCGAGAAAGGCAAGAACAGAAGGTATAAGGCAGAGGATAAGGGCTGCAGGAAACAGAAGAAGCGCGAGCATCTGGTAATCTTATTTATTCATCCGCTTTGACAAATACGCGCAGACTGCGGCTGCCCCCAGGAATATCCATGTGAGAAGCATGCTCTTGCGTGCCATTAGGTTATAGAACCACATTATCAGAAATACAAGCCCGATAGTCGCGAATCCCATTGAAGCTGCTTTCTTTTTGTTCATGAGATTATAAAAGATAATTTGTGTTTAATAAGATTGCTATATGCAAAATCTGAAGAAAGACAAGATATTTAAACTTAAACGGCATACATAAACAAAGGGATGATAAAATGAGAATATCTAATGAACAAAGAGAGGATCTTTTGAATGAAAAGAGGAGATTTGAAAGTGTCCTGCGGCAGGGTGACCGTAAGGTCAGGGGTGCCATGAAAGCCATAGAGGATTCCAGCAGGGAATTTGACAGGATTATGCTGAGAATAAGAAAAGCGCTTTAAGAACAAATCCTAATTCTCCGCAACAGCAAACATTATAAGCATCGCAGTTCTAACTTTCTCATATATGGAGCCCAATGAAATAGTCGCGTATTACTCCAGAAGGGACATACAGCGCGCGATATGGGAAACTGCAAAAGACAGGGAAATGGCTGTAAGGATTGGAGAGTCTTTTGCAAAAAGGCCCGACACTTTAGAGCTTCCGGGCGATGTTGCAGACTGGGCAAGGAACGGCGCAACCTCTTTTCACATTTCAGAGGAAAGGTGGTCAAACCCGCTGGACCTGAAGACAGGGCTTACCAAGAAGCAGCTTGACGAGCTCAGGATAGGCTGGGACCTGATCATTGATATTGACACCCCGTTTTGGGATTATGCAAAGCAGACTGCATATTATGTTGTTGAGGCGCTGAAATTCCACAATGTAACCTGCATTGGGGTGAAGTTCAGCGGCAACAAGGGATTTCACATTTCTGTGCCGTTTGAGGCGTTTCCTGATGAGGTAAACGGGATACATATAAAGGATTGGTTTCCTGAATGTCCTAAATTTATAATTGAACATCTAAAGAATATGGTTAAGCCCTATCTCCTTGACAAAATGCTTAAAGATCCGGATATAATAATGAAAGCAACTGAAAAAGGAATTGTATTCTCTCAAGAGAAACTAACAAACCAAATAGACAATAAGAATGAGAGTAGGGGATTTGGCGGCATTGTTGATAGATATCATGCTGGGACTAATGTTCTTAATAATTCTGGAAGAAACTATCTTAATACGACACTTTCTGATATTGATCCATTTAAGATATTAGAATTAGATATGGTGCTGATTTCAAGCAGGCACATGTTCCGCGCCCCTTACTCATTGCATGAAAAAGCAGGATTGGTCTCACTGCCAATAAATCCCGATGAAATACTGGATTTTGACAAGGCAAGGGCAAAGCCGTTTGCAGTAAAGCCCCTGCTAAAATTCATTGACAGGGAAGCTGCAAAAAAGAATGAGGCTGCGACACTTATCATACAGGCGTTTGACTGGGACAAGAAGGCAAAACGTGAAGGAAAGCAGGAAGACAAGCTGAAAATAACATCTGAGCAGAAAAAGGCGGCTGGCATTAATGATGAAAAGGTTGTTGTTAAGGAAGAAGCGTTCCCGCCATGCATGAAAAAGATTCTTGAAGGAAATATGGAAGACGGAAAAAAGCGCGCATTATTCCTGTTATTGAAGTTCCTGATGTATGCAGGCTGGTCCTGGCCTGACATAGAAGAAAGGCTGAACAAGTGGAACAAAACGAATCCTGAGCCGATACGCGAGAATTACCTTGCAGAGCAGATTTCGTGGCACAAGAAGCAGAAAACAGTTGTTCTGCCCCCGAACTGCGATAAGGCAGAGTATTATAAGGACCTGAAGTTCTGCTCTCCCATGCCCTTGTGCAGCAGAATACACAATCCTGTGAACTATGCAAAGATAATGGCAAAACGGCAGATTGAGATAGCTGCAAACCAGAAAGTGGAGCAGGAAAAGGCGGAGAGGCGCGCCAGCAGGATGAAAAAAGAGAATGCGCCCAGAAAGAAAGCACCAGCGCAGAAAACAGACGCTAAAAAATCAGAATAGCCAGAGCCTTATACCTTTAGGATTATACTGCCTGCAATTATTATTACGACTGCAATTATCTTTTGCCACATATGTTCTCTTTCTTTCATAAATATTACTCCCCCTATCACAGTCAATAGCATTGTAAGCTGCAATAGCGGATAAACTATCGTAACATCTGCCAATGTGAATGCCTTCAGCGTAAAATAATAAGCTGTTAGGGCCAAGGCTATTCCGGCTAAAGCAGACTTCCATTTGGTTTTTAACAAATGCCTGACATGTTGCGTTCTTTTGGATAGGAAGAATAACAAAATTATGCTTGGAAAGAAATACACCAGAAAGCCGTAAGTCTCCAAATTGAACCAATTTAGCGCGGCTTTGTCTGCGATAGACACCAATGCGCTAAGCAAGGCTGCAAAAAATGTCCATTTAACGCCTTTGTCAGAAAGCCTGCCGAAACGCCTTTCCGGATGATAAATCAATAAGGTTATTCCTAAAAAGATTACTATCGTGCCGATTATGCGGCCTGCCGAGACAGCCTCCCTTAAAAAAAGGATGCCTAATATCAATGTGATAATTGTTTTTGACTGGCTCAATGGCTCACGTATAGAGACATCTGTTGTTTTATAAGAGATTAAGCTTGAAACAGCAATGATTGTCCAAAGTATGGATGCAATGCCCAATACAATCCATGCCATCGGCTCTTTTGGCAGGCTGAAACTCTTTAATGCCAAAAGAAAAAATATTACTGCTGATACTATGTTTGTTATTAATGCGAATGCATAAGGCTCTGTCTCTTTTAAGACATATTTATGTATCAGCTTGCTTCCTGTGCCTGCAATGATTGCAAGCGCCACAAACAAAAGCATGTTATCCAGCATGATATTCTATCAGTTTCCTGCTGTTTTAATACCTTTCTAAAAAGAAATGAAAGCCAATAGGGGCAAATCCCCTATAACCCCTTCTTTATCCGTTTTGTGGCATCGAACGCAGTGAGAATGCCACTCTGATGATCAAACAATCGAAAATCACAGATTTTCGGTGTGCCGAGAACAGCGGTTCTCAAGCACTGTCTGCAGTTTGCGCTATAGCCCTTTCTTTATCCTTTCAAGCTCCAGCATCAGCTTTAGCTCTTCCTGCTCTATTGGCGAAAGCGCTTTCTTCTTTTCTGCTTTCGCTTTCTTCACCATGCTTTCACGCAGCCTTCTTGCCTCCACTTCGCGCTTCACAATCTCCGCCTCGCGTGCAAGCTTTGCCTTCATGTCCTCTTTTGCAACGGGCTTTGCAGCCTGCTTATCCATTGATGCAATCATGCCCTTAAGCTGGTCTTCCAGGTTTTCAAGCGCTGCAGCGCTGCTTCCCTTCATTGACTTTTGCCACTGCTTTTCTTTCTCAGCCCGCAGTTTCTCTGATTCTTTTCTCCTCGCCTCAAGCTCTTTCCTTCTCTTATCTTCCTCTTTTTCGAGCTCAGCCTCTTCGTTCTGCCTTCTGAGCTCTTCCCTTCTGAAATGCTCTTCAACCTCTTTCCTGAGCTTCTTTTCCTCAATCCTTTTTTCCTTATCCTCTTTCTTTTCAATCTCTTTTGCTTTCTTCCTGAACTCAAGGTCAAACTTCTCAAGCTCCCTCAGGACTTCGGATTTCTCCCTTCTTGCAGCTGCCTTATCCCTCTTCTGCTTTAGCAGCTCTTCTCTCAGCACCTTTTCAGTCTCTTCCTGCTTAAGCCTTTCCTGCTCTTTTATTGCCCTGTCAAGCTCTTCTGCCTCTTGCAGTGCCTTCAGCCTTTCGCCTCTCTTTGCAGCTGTCTCATGCATCCTCTTTCTCTTGCCTGCCCATGACAGCAGCTCCTCTTCTTCCCTGGCCAATTCTTCCTGCTCTTTGATGTAAGAATCAATCTTTTCAGCTTCTTTTATCGCCTCAAGCCTTTGCCTTCTCTTTTCAGCAAGTGCCTGCCTCTTCTTCCTTTCGTCTGCCCACTCAAGCAGCTCATCTTCCTCTTTTGCAAGCTCATCCTGCTCTTTGAAATATGCGTCAATCTGCTCAGCTTCCTTCAGCGCTTCCAGCCTGTCTTTTCTTCTTGCTGCATAACCCTGCCTCTTCTTTCTCTCTTCCTCAAGCTTCAGCAGCTCTTCCTCTTCCCTTGCAAGCTCTTCTTCCTCTTCGAGTTGATGCTGTATCTCGCCGAGAATCTGTGTTGCCTCCCCCCTGACTTCCTCTTTTTCCTTTTCTTTCTCTGCTTGCTGCTGTTCCCTCTGCTTTATCTCCTGCTCCTCTTCTGCCTTCTTTCTTTCAATTTCTTTCTTTGCAACATCAGCGGCATTGTAAAGGGCTTCAACTTTCGGGCCTATTGTTTTTTGCTCTTCTTCTGACAGGTTGACAAAGTCAAGCTTGACTGCTTCGTACAATGCATCAAACCCGTCAAAATCGCAGCTTGCCACAAGGTTCCAGCCGTTTGTTATCTTCTCGTTCAGCTTGCCTGCATAATCCACTTTTTGTATTCCAGGCGCAGACTCAAGCAGTTTGCCTATCTCGTCTATCGCTATCTTCCCTTCGCCTGACGGCTTTGGTATCTTTATTTCAGTGGTTGGTATGGGCTTCCTGAACATGCTCTTTATGAAGCCGAACCTTTCAGTTATCGGCTTTAATGAAGGTTCTTTCAGCTCGACTTTCTTTTCAGCCTTTGGCTTTAGCATCTTCTTTGCTTTCTTCTCGCTTATCTCTTCAGGCCTGAACACTTTCAGCAGCTTGTCAAACAGCGGCTTGATTTTTGGCAGCTCTTCAGCAGCGGCCTTTACTTTTGCTTCAGGCGCCTTTGTCGCTGGCGCTCCAAGCCTCCCCTCGCCTCGCTCGGAAGGTTTCACAGCCCCTTTTTCAGGCTTCTTTGCCGCTTTCTTCCCCGCATTTGGCATTGTGAATGAATTCTTCAGCCTTACAAGCCATGGCTCCCTTCTCGGCATTGTCTTGAGCCTCTGCAGCTCTTTCACAAAGTACTCAAGCTCTTTCCTGCTCTTCTCGCCGTAAACGCTTGAGAATATTGCCTTGTTTGCATTATTGTAAAACGCCACAAGCTGCGGGTAAACAGTTGCCTTTTCATTCGGAGAAAGGTTGACATACATTTCCAGTATGCGGTTGTATGTCTTCTTCATTGAGCTTACGTTTCTGTTCAGTATTTCCTGCTCATCCTCAAGCAGCGATTCAATCTGCTGCTTCCTGTTCTCATGCTTCAGGAAATCAACATACTGCCTTACGTTTGCAACTATCCTCTTGTCCTGCTCTGCAAGCCTTTCAATAACACCTCTTGCAACCCTCTTCGGCTTCCATCCCGCCTCAACGTGCCTGTGTGCTATTGCCCTGAACTCTTTCAGCAGCGCCTCAATCTCTTTCTTTGACGGCTTCTTGCCGCTGTACTTTATCTCTGAAATCTTCTGCGCAAAATCAACAAGGTTCTTTTTCTTCTTTTTCAGGACCTCGACCATCTCGTCTTCTGTGAATGCATAATGCATGTTAAGAAGAGCTGCAAAAAAATCGCGTATCAGCCCTGTAAGGCTCCTGAAGACTTCATCATCATCCTTTGACTTCTCGAGCTGCTTTTCAAGCGCCGCAATCTTGTCAGGGAACTGCGAAAGGTCCCTTTTTGCCTCAGGCACTTCCTCTGCTGCTTTCTTTTCTTCGCCTTCCTTTTCCTCTTCTTCCTGCTTTTCCTTAAGCTTTTCCCTGAGTTTTCTTATGCCCGCGAACGGCCCGAACTCGGATATGAACCTGCCAAGGTTGAAGAAAAAAAGCGAAACGCCTTTGAAGTGCCTGAATACCCATCTTGCTATCATTAACACCCAAACCAGCGCTATAAGCAGGAGAGGTATGAAAATGAATGCAGGGTATGATTTGCTGCCTATGTTCACTTCAAGCGCATAAGCACTTTTTGAGGCTAAAGCAAATATCAAGCCAAATAGCAAAATCCCTCTTTTTTCTATTCTCATTCCGTAGCACTCCATTCGGAACTTCCCTTCACTAATGCTCGGGAAGCATGCAGTTTATATGGCTCTTTTGGTATAAAAATGCTTCTGTGCATGCCAGAATATATTTAAGCCTGCTTTGCGTGCTTATTGCCATGAAAGTCCCTGTAAAGCCGATACTGCTTGCTCTTTTGCTTGTCGCAGCAGACCAGATTACAAAAGCAGTTACAGAAGGCAAATCCTATATGCTTGGAAGCGTTGGCATTGATTATGTAGTAAACAGAGGAGCTGCCTTCGGCGTGATGCAGGGCTGGAACTGGCTTTTGATAGGTGTTTCGTTCGCAGTTATCGGCTGGATTGCAATATATTATCATAAGGAGAAAAGCAGGCTGATGCGGTATGCGCTTGTCTTCATATTCTCAGGCACGTTCGGCAACCTCATAGACCGGCTGTCTCTCGGCTATGTGCGGGACTTCATAGCAATTGGTGCATGGCCTAATTTCAACATTGCAGACTCGCTTAACGTGATTGGAGTTGCGCTCGTGATGCTAACACTCATTAGAAGGGAAATGAAGTAAGACTTCTGGCAAAACTTGCCCTTCTTAAGCAAGGCAAGGTTAATAAAGGGGAAGAGAAGGCAATGAGAAACAATGGAATACTTAATCCCCGCAGGGAAAACGCAAGCTGGCAAACAAACGATTTTGGAAAATATTGTTAATATCAGCGGGCCGGATAATTTAATAAGCATAAATGGCTATTTAACCGGCATGGCAGAATATGACTTTTGGGCAAACTGGCGCAACAAGTCAGAGATAGAAAAGAAGGCAATAGATTCTGTTAAAAAAGCGATGGCGCTTGTTATAGGCTCTGTTCCACAAAATGCATTGGTTGCTATTTATATCAAGGGGAGTTTTGCCAGAAGGGAAATGAAAGAAGGCAGTGATGTGGATATGGTTCCGATAGTTGCAGAGAATAAATATGAGGGTGCAGTGTTTGGGGTAAACAGCCCGGAAATCGAGCCTGTATGTGTTGTGCCTTTGTCTTTATGGGAATTCAGGCATAATAAATTATTTACCAAGGGCAATTATACGCCTGATCTGCGGGCAGAGCCTGATTTATTCCTTAAAAAATTAGATGAGTTTAAACTTATTTATGGCCAACCGTTGGATGCGGCTCAATTTCCAATTAGGGAAGACAGAGGTATTATGAGGAGTGAAATACACAAAATAAGAGAAGGATATATTCCTGCATATCGTGAAGGCGTAATTGATTTCCTGCCATTGTTAAAAGAAGTTTTCTGGCTGGCGGAATTAGAGCAGGCTCTTAAGGGAAAGAGACCAGGGCATTCATTTAATGGAATCGTTAAATCAGTTAATAGCACTCATATTGCCCATGCTGCCTTTGGGCTTAGAAAAAAACGGGTCCATAATAAGGCGGAGGAAAAAAGATTTATTTCCCAATTAAATAGATATCTGGCTGAATTGGAAAATCTGGTATAATCCTTTTTACAACTAAAAATTCTCCGTATCCTCGTACTCGCCCTGCAGTGTGATAATATCCTCAGTGGTAAGGACCTTCTTGTTCTTGAGCTTTTCCTCAACGCCTTTTGCCTTTTCATGCAGCTGCCTTGACATCTCATTCTTTCTCTCGCGCTGCTTGTTTTTGCGCTCATTTCCTTCTGCGGCCTCGGCGCCTTTCATCTCGCCGAACTTCTCCTTCAGCTGCCTGCTTACCTCTGCGTATTCCTGCTTGAACTTGATGAAATTGTTGAAAGCCTCTTCCTGCGTCTTCTTGAGCTTGCCTATGTCCTTTGAAAGCTGCATGAACGACTCATAGCTGTCTTTGTTTGCGCCTGTGTTCTCCCTTAATTTATTGTGGAACTCGTCGCCTTTCTTCTTTGCCTCTGTTATCTGCCTGGACACTTCATTGATTTCCTTTACAACTGAATCAACGCCCTTGACAGACTCATACTGCTTGCGGAGCGTGTTAATCTCCTTCATTATCTTCTTTTCCTTGTCAAACGAATATGCCTGTGTCTCAAGCGACTGCTCCATCCTTTCAATCCTTGATTTTAGCTCAACAGGATTGCCCTGGAACTTTGCCTTTGCAAGCATCTCATCTTTCTTCTTGTTAAGGTCTTTTATTTTAGCAATCAGCTCTTTCACCTGGCTGTTGAACTCATCCCGCTTTGCCTTGAACTCTGAAATGTCCTTGCTTAAAACGTCGTTCTGGCCTTTTGCGGATTTTATCTTAGAAATAGTCTCGGCAATCTGCGCTTTCAGGTCTTCCTTCTTCTTAAACCATTCCTCTTTTTTCTCATTCAGCTCATTGAGTTTGTTCCGAAGCTCATTGATGCCTGTTTTGATTTCGTCCTTTTTTAGCGTGTCTTCTGCCATTAAGCAGCGTACCTCACATTTGTAAATTATAGTAAGTAGGATGTAGCCGGTAGCACTTAGCCACCAGCTACGAGCCACTACCTAATAACTATGTTTTTAACCGAACAGTGCGCCAAGCCCTGCTGCAGCCTGCTCTTCGGTCACCTTTTTCTCTTCTTCCTTCTTTGCCTCTTTCTTCTCTGCTGGTGCCGCTGCTGCGCTGGCCGCTGCCACTGGGGCTGCGCATACTGCTGCTTCCTTTATTGCAGCATCTATGTCAACTCCTTCAAGAGCCGCCACGAGTGCCTTAGTTCGCCCTTCATCCACTGCCACACCGGCAGCTTCCAAGACTTTCTTTACTGCCGCCTCAGTTATCTGCTTTCCTGCCTTGTGCAGCAACATTCCGGCGTATATGTACTCCATTTTATTCTCCTCCTGCATTTCAAATATTTTACAATCCAGCCTTGCTTTTTACAGCATTTCCCTGGGCTTCTGCCTTAGCAAGAAGCTCTTTGAAGTTTTCGCTGGTGACTATGTCTTTTGAGTAAGCAAGGCCCTTTGAGTCATTAAATGCCTTTGTAATCAGGACCTTAATTGTGTCCTTTGCAGGGTACGCCGCGTACACAGCGAGGTTCATTGCCTCCCTTGCAAGCTGCATTATTGTCTCTTTTGTCTTCCTGTCGTCTATTGACAGGACCTCTGCCTTGAGCACAATCCCGTTTTCAAGCAGCGCGACAAGCGTGAGCCCTATTTCCATTGGCTGTATGCCGAACTTTGTGAGCAGCGCGGCCGCTTTTCCGTCAACAACAGCGCCCTCCTTTGCAACAACTTTCTCGGCCTTTACAGCCACTTTCCCGCCTTCAATTCCCGCCTTTATTCCCATTGACGCAAGCTCGCTGATAATCGGGCCCGGTGCGAATGGTGTAGGCCCCGGCGGTATGACCAGGTCAAAAGGCGCTTTCTGCCCGGGCTTGATAGGGGTGCTTGACTTGCACTTGTCAATAGCCCTGCACAGCTTGAACGGGTTTTCCTTTGTGAATATAAGCGCAGGCATGCCCTTTATGCATGACACAAGATTGTCAATGCCGTTAACGCTACCCTTTACTTCTTCCAGTGCGATTTTTATGAGCCTTGCCTTGCTCATCTTGATTTCCATCATGCTGCGCAGCTGCTTCTTTATCTTCTCCATCTGCGCTGACGGAAGGTTTTCAATATCAACAACCCCGACAATCGGGTACTGCTTTATCAGCCTCACAAGCTCTTTTACTTCCTTCTTCTTGCCCTCTGCAACATGCGCCTTGTGCTTGGCCTTTGGTGCCGCGCTCATTGTGCACCGCCCATCTTGACAGGAGTTCCCATTGTGAATTTTAATATTACGGACTTGACATTGTTGTCCTGCTGCGGCAGGGCTTTTGAAACAGCTGTGTAAACAGCCATTATGTTCTCTGCCAGGTCATCGTCGCTCATCTTTTCATCGCCTACAGCGCATTTGACTATGAGGTCATTCTTTGTTGCAAGCCTTACTGTTTTTCTCAGCTTGTCAACAATCGGCTGCAGCGGCGCTTTTGGCGGTATGATGCAGCCTGACTTCGGGTTTGGCATTTTTCCTTTTGTGCCCAATATCTTACCCAGGTTTGCAGCCAGGTCTTTCATTAAGTGGGGCTGTGTTATGAAGAATGCAACCCTTCTTGCAAGCTTTTTCATTTCCCTCTTCTTTTTTGCCTCTTCAGGCAGCCTGTCAAGCGGGATTACAACATCGCATGCCTTTTTTGCCTCTGCAACAAGCGAATCGTCAACAACAGCGCCGATTTCCACTTTTTTTGCCCTTGCGTGCGGCAAAGGAAGGAATATGTCAACTTTTTCATTCGGGTTTTTCAGGTCAATGCCCTTAAGATTGAGAATCAGGTCAACCGTCTGGTTAAATCCCCTCTTCGGGCTGTCCTTCCGGATTTTTTCAATTGCAGTTAATATTTCCTTTTTGTCCATTTTGCTCCCTTCTGCAGGCGCCTGTTTCACTCGCGCTTTGGCTTAAAGCGCAAAAGCCCCTGTAGTCGTGCGGGTTTTATCTTCCTATGATAAATGGGGGTTATTTATAAACC
>DUKS01000001.1 GCA_013329215.1 Nanobdellota archaeon
TGCCCATGCAGTGTTCTGCGTCAGGATAGCCCCAACGATTATTTCAAACCTGTCAATGTCAGAAGAAGGCGCCCCGTTATAGTGCTTTGCATTCAAGCCTCCTTTTGACAAAGGCCACCAGCCCTGTTTGCCGTAATGCTTAAGCAGATTGCTGTAAGCTTGCATAAATACTTGCATTTTTAATGAGATGCGGTTTAATCTATATAAAGATTTCAATTCCCTAAACCGCAACCTTAAAATAATCCTTGCCCTTAGGTTTTAGCATAAGAGGTGCACAACAATCGTAACCATTATCAAATCAAACGGCGAGCAGGCGAGGTTTGACAGCAGCAAGCTCCTTACGTCTTTAATCAGGGCAGGCACTGAAAAACAGTCTGCAGAGATAATCCTGAAAAAAATAATGCCTCAGATATACGCAGGCATATCCACAAGAAAGATTTACAGGATGGCTTTCAGGGAGCTGAAGAAGCTTGACAACCCCTCAGCATCAAGGTACGAGGCAAAATGGGCAATCTTAAGATTGGAAAAGGGGGGGGAAGGGTTCTCCTTTGAGCAGTTTGTCGGGAAAATTTTCGAGAGAATGGGCTATAATATAAGGAGAGACCAGATAATGCAGGGCAAGAGCGGGATAACGCACGAAATAGACATTGTTGCCGAAAAAGGCAACGAGACAATCCTCATAGAATGCAAGCACCATTCAAGGCAGGGCATGTGGGTGAATGTCCAGACGCCGCTGTATGTTTACGCAAGATACCTGGACCTGAAAGGCCAGTGCACAGGCGCGATTATAGTGACAAACTCGCGTTTTTCAGAGCAGTCAGAAGTTTATGCCAAAAGCGTGGGCTTAAAGCTGATAGGCTGGGATTATCCGCCATGGGAAAGCCTGCGCGAGCTTGTGGACAAGTATGCGGTTTATCCAGTCACGGTATTGCGCTCTGTCGGCAATGCCGCGCTTGGAAGGCTTCTTGTTAAGGATGTGGTGACTGTCGCAGACGTGCTGGCAATGCCTGCTTCAAAGCTGTATGCAATCATAGGCAAAAGCGCAGAGTCTGTAAAGAAAGAGGCAGAATCAGTTGCATTGTCCTGAAAAAAAGTTTTACTGCTGCAGGTCGCTGTTAATCTTTTTTGCATCGTTATAGCATGCAATCATTGTAAGAGCCATCATAAAAATCCAGCCCGGGATTTTGAAGATTGCAGCAGAAACAAGCACAAGGAAAAAAAATAGCACCGCCTTCCCCCATTCGCCAAGGTAAATGAAGCCCGCTCCTGCAAGAAGCAGGTTCAGCAGAACTGCCGCGGCAGGGCTTTTGTGTTTGGGATTTTTCTGGGCATCTTTCTTTGGCGATGACTCCGCAGGCTTGCCGGCTAACGGCTCTCCGCAGTCGCCGCAGAACACAGAATCGTCAGTGTTTTTAGCGCCGCATTTTTTGCAGTATACCATTTTTACAGAATAATAAGCAGTTCCGGTCTTAAATACTTTTTGAGACAGAATCCGGGCTTTAACAGGCATAGCCTGCGAAAGATATATATACTTCCCGCTTATCACAACCAGCAATGGATTACAGCAAATTCACGCTTGGAAACGGCACTGAGATTTATGTTGTCAGTTCCCCTTTATACACCCACACTTTGCTTACGGTTAACTTCTATTCAAGGAGCGGCACGGAAAACGCAGCACGGACCCTTGGCAGCATAATGCTGAATGAGGGCACAAAAGAGCATGCTTCCAGCCAGCTGATAGAAGCAGAAGCTGAGAAGCATTTTGGCGCAGCAATAGGCGCAGGTGCAGCAACAAAAGCAGGCCTGCACGTTTCGATGTTATCCATAGATGTGCTTACAAGGCCTGAGCTGACAGGCAATGAAAATACTCTTGAGGCTATGGCGGGATTGATGGCAGAGATGCTCTATCGCCCGCTAATAATCGCCGGAAAATTTAACCAGGGTTATTTTGAAGTAAAGCAGCAGGAAATTGGTATTGCAGTAAAAATGGAAGCGATGAATAAAGAGAATAAAGCAGCGCATAGGTTTATGGAAGTTGCGCTTGGCGCTGAAAGCCCTTTTGCGGCCAAGGCCACAGGCATACCTGGGGATGTTGAAAAGATTTCCAATATGGAAGCAGTGTGGGCGTGGGAGAGAATTTATGAAACAGCATCAAGAAGGATATTTGCAGCAACAAACCTCAGCCCGGAATCTATCATGAGGCTATGCTCTGAGCACTTCAGCAACCTTCCGAATATCTGCAATAATACAACCATAGGCCCGGTGCCGGCAAAGAATGCAGGAACTGTTGAGGAAGAGTCAGGATTTGACCAAAGCATGGTTTATGTCGGTTTCCCTGTTGCCGTGCCTGAAACAAGCAGAGAGAGGCTGGCGCTGCGGCTCCTGAACATGTACATAGGCGGCTACGGCAATGCCCGGCTTGAAGATGAAATAAGGCAAAAGAGGGACATGGCATATTATGCAAGGTCAAGGCTTAGCCTGGAAACAGGGCTCCTGTACGGGGTTACAGGAGTAGACTTGGCAAACAAGGATACAGCCGTGGAAATAATGACAAGGGAAATCAGAAAAGCAGCAGAGGGAAAAATAACAAAAGGCGGGTTTAACAGGGCCAAGAGACTGCTGAGAGACACCCATATGAGGGCCATGCACACAAAATCAGAAAAGCTTGAGGCGATTGAAAGGCTTGTGCTTACCGGCAAGGGAGACGAAATTGAATCCTACGAAGACCCGTTCAAGGATATTTCATATGATGATGTTGTGAAAGCAGCTGCAAGGATAATAAATGCGCCTGTAACTTATTGCCTGCTTGGAGGAAAAAAATGAGAATGGATGTTTCCCGCGATAATGTCACCGGCATCAGCATGTATCATGCAGTGCTTTCGTCCGGCATGGATGCATATTTCATGCCACTGGACCCTTCTGTGATGGTTTCAATGTTTCATGTCTTTACAAGATTCGGCAGCATTGATGCAAAGTTCAGGGACGAGAAAGGCAAGGTCATAGAAGTTAAAGACGGAACCGCACATTTTCTGGAGCACTGCGCTTTCTATGACCCTGACGGAAGCATGGCAACTGACTGGTTTAATGAGAGGGGCGTTTATTCAAATGCATGGACCTCGTTTGACCATACAACATATCATTTCCAAAGCACAGGCAGCAATACGAGACGAAACCTCGAATACCTGTTAAAATTTGTCACAACACCTTATCTTACTGATGCAATTGTAAAAAAAGAGCAGGGCGCAATAGGCCAGGAAATCGCAATGTATGATGACAGGCCGGGCTGGGCCCTAATGCAGAACCTCAGGCTTGCACTGTTCTGTGAGCATCCTATACGAAGGAGCCTGGGCGGAGACAAGGAGAGCATAATGCAAATTACAAAAGAATACCTGCAGCGCGCATACGATACATTTTATCGCCCTTCAAACCTTACTCTCGTGGCATTCATGCCGTCAGCCAAAGGCGAAAGAGATGCTAAAAAATTATTCATGATGGCAGAAAGCATAAGCAGCAAACTGGGCTTTTCGCAAAGGAAAGCGCCGGAATACTTGTATGTTGCAGAGCAAGTTGAAGTAAAGGAAAGAAAGATTATAGCACAGCACCACGTGCCAGAGCCATTGGTTGCGTTAGGCTTTAAGGCAAGGACAGGCATGGAAGGCAGCACAGAAGAAAGGCTGCGCTCTGACATTGTAAATGACCTGCTGGCTGAAACAATACTTAGTGACAGTTCAAAAGCGGTCTTTGATATTATACAGGCGGGGGATGCAAGAAGCCTTTCCGGCGGCCATAATTCGGGCAGGGGATTTGGCTATTTTGCCATATCCGGGTCTGCGAAAAATGCAGAACGATTTGAAGAAGTTGTTGTAAGCATGATACGCGAACAGGCAAGAGGTAAGCTCTCAAGGGAGATATTTGAAAACAGGAAAAGAGCCATGATAAGCAGCATTGCAAGGGACCTGGAGCTTGAAGATCCTGAAGACCTTGAATCGCGCACAATACATATGCGGGCGGCAGGCTTTGAGATTGCGCAGCTTATTCCTGTTCTGCAGGGCATAAGGTTTGAAGATACCCTTGAAGCCGGAAGAAAATACCTCGACACTGACAATTATGCGGTCTCAGTTCTTTTGCCGAAAGCAGAACCAAATTGATTTCACCCGCCAGCCTTTAGTTCTTATTTCCAACAATTATATAAATGATGAGATACACTAGTAAGAACATCAAAGGAGCGTGATATTCAATGGCAGGATACGAAGATTTCATAGACCTTGGCTACAAGCCGGATTCGCATGACGTGATAGCATCATTCAGGGTAAAAGTCCCGAAATGGTCAACGCCAAAAAGAGCGTGGGGCGCTGTTGCGGCTGAAAGCTCTGTGGGAACATGGAGCCCGATGAAGTCATTAAACTACAAAAATGTAAAAGCAGTTGCTGCGAAAGTGTTTGAGGCAAAAGGGGAATGGATAAGGATTGCGTATCCTGAAGAGCATTTTGAGCCCGGGAACATGAGCCAGATTCTCGCTTCAATCGCAGGGAATGTCTTCGGCATGAAAGCTGTTGACGCGCTGAGGCTTGAAGACATTGAGTTCACAAAAAAGATTGTAAAGTCTTTCAGGGGCCCGCAGTTTGGAAAGCAGGGCATAAGGAAGATGTTCAAAGCGCCAAAAAGGCCGCTGATGCTGTCTGTTGCAAAGCCAAAGGTTGGTTTAACCACTGCGCAGCACGTCGAAGTGGGAAGACAGATTTGGGAGGGCGGATTAGACCTGTTAAAAGATGATGAAAACCTGTCAAACCAATCCTTTAACCCGTTTGAGAGAAGGGTAAGGGAAAGCCTAAAAGTAAGGGATAGGATAGAAAACAGGACAGGGGAAAAGAAAAGCTACCTCATAAACATCACAGGCCCTAACATACAGGAGATGGAAAAAAGGGCGAAGTTTATCAAAGCGCAGGGCGGGGAGTATGCAATGATTGACATTATCACAACAGGCTGGGCAGCTGTTTCTTCTGTAAGGGAAATCTGCCAGGACCTCGGTCTTGCGTTGCACGCGCACAGGGCAATGCACGGCGCAATGACAAGAGTGCCAACGCACGGCTTTTCAATGGAATGCGTTGCAAGCTGCGCAAGGCTGCTGGGAGTTGACCAGCTGCACATAGGCACTGCCAACATCGGAAAGCTTGTCGGCTCTGCAGCAGATGTTATTGAACTTGAGGATGAGATTACGGCAGAGCATAATGATGAGAACCTAAAGCTGCACTGCCTTGAGCAGGAATGGTTCGGCATAAAGCCCGTTTTCCCTGTTTCCTCAGGCGGCCTGCACCCGTTGCTTGTTGACAAGGTGATGAATCGGCTTGGAACTGACATAATGCTGCAGATCGGCGGCGGGATTCACGGTCATCCTTCCGGGAGCTATGCAGGCGCAAGGGCAATGAGGGAAGCTGTCGAAGCGTACATGGACGGAGTAGACCTTGCTGTTGCAGCAAAGAAATGCAAAGAGCTGAAGGAAGCATTGGATTATTGGGGAAGGAAAGGGACGAGATAGAATCAAAGCACGCGGTACAGCAAGTATACAAACAGCATCAACGCTATCTCAAATGCAAAAATAGCGTGCACAACATTCGGCTCTGAAACGTGCCTCTTGAACTGCTTTAATATCCTGATTGCAAGGTGCTCCAGCCCGTAGATTTTCTGGTAAGGCGCGTCAAGGCTGCCGTCATATGTTACCTTTGCAAAGCTCTCTTTCCTGAAATGCCCGCGCGCCTTTAAGATAAATTCTATGAAATAAGGCAGGAAAAGAACAAGGGCAATCCGTTCAACATTGCCAAGTATTGCAACCGTTGCTATAAGCCCGCCGACTGCATAAGTCAAGACATTTCCGGGAAAAACTTTTGCCGGGCACCTGTTATAGACATAGAACGCAAGCAGCGCGAAAACCATGCATAATGCAAGCACTGCAGCATAGCTGTGGTCTGTCAGCCATGCAAAGTATGCGAGCGCGGCAAGTATCAAGGCGCCCATGCCTGACTCAAGCCCGTTATAGCCGCCAATCATGTTAAAGCCGTTTGAAGCGCCGCTGACTGCAAGAGGTATGATAACAATTGGAAATAATATGCCTATGTCAAGCTTTCCTATCAAGGGGAGCGCCATTGTAGTCTGCCCTGCATTGACAACAGCCAGGGGAATAGCTGCGAAAAGCGCAAACACGGGCTTTTGCCACTGCCTCAGCCCTATCTTCCAGCCAAGAATATCATCAACAAGGCCAAGAACTGTCAGCAGGAGAAGAGTCACAAGCGCGGCCATTATCTGCAGGTCCCTCTGCAGGAAAATAGCAGGGTCCTTGTGCGCTATTACAAAAGTGTCAATTGCGACATAAGCAAGCGTGCCGAAAATGAACGCGCAAACAACAACAAGCCCGCCGAGATTTGCAACGTTTCTGCCGTCCCTCTTGTGCATATCCCTGCCTACAAGCCCTGCGCCGTGCGCCCTCCTTATCCAGTAGGGCATTGCAAGCAGCACTATCAGGAAGCTGAGCAAAAAGCTGATTATTATTACAGGATAATCTATAACCATTAACAGAGCATCATTTCCGAGGGTATAAAAAGATTATGGAGTAAGGTTTATAACCTGAAAAGCAAATAAAGTATGATGCAAAAGCTGTTTTCCAGGCTTTATCCCATTCAGGTAGCATACCTCTTTGCAGTGGCTTTCACGAATGCAATGCTCCTGCTCTGGTTCCAGAAGGAAGGAGCCTCATACTCAGGCATAATACTTTTCTATATCATAATATACGCAACTGCGGTTGCGTCAATCGCAGCATTCAGGAGCATAAGGCCCAGGCTTTTCTTTATTCTTGGCATCATTTGCAACATGGCAATATTTGCAATATACGCATTTGGCTTCAAAAAAGAATACCTGCCTTTCATTGCGCTGCTTTACGGGCCCTTGTTTGTCCTTTTCTGGATAAATTATAATATCCTTTTCTTTGGAAACATAGACCCTGACAAAAAAGCGTTCAGCTCTGCTGTTTACGCATTCGCATTCAGCCTGCTTTCAACAGTAACGCCTATAATGGCCGGATTCACTGCATCAAAGGCAGGCATGCAGGCTGTATTCATAATAGGCATAGCGTTCATGGCAATCGCATTGCTTTTGTCAGCGCGGATAGGGGAAAAGAGATCCTATTACAATCTCCGCATATCACTTAAATGCATAAAAGGCGTTAAAACAATCATCTTTATTGAAGGATTTTGGGAGCACATAACCTTCGTTGCAATCCCTCTTTTATCATTGTTTTTTATACAGAATGAGCTGGGGCTTGGCGCTTACCTTTCTTATCTTGGGCTTACCGGGGCAGTTGCCTCGCTTGTAATCGCAAGAATATCGGACAGGATTAAGAAAAGAAGGGCTTTTATCCGCATTCTTGCAGTATCGCTTGCAATTGCAACAATGCTCCTCATATTTGGCAGCAATATTTATCTCTGGATTATATTTACCGGCATTATTTATCTTATAGCCCCTGCGCTTAAGCCATTCCAGACAACAGTCTCTCTCGACAATGTCAAATGCGGGATGCGGGAACTGATGATTGGAAGGGAATTCATGCTTAACCTGGGAAGGCTTTGCGGCATATGCTTGTTTCTGATGTCAATGGCTTTTGGAATGAAATACGGCTCAATATTTCTTGCTGCAATTGCCATGATGGCATATCCTGTTGTAATGAAAATGAAAGGGCACTACGAAGCCCGCAGCAATTAGCCGTTAGTCCGTAGCTGCTGTGTACTAACTACCACTTGCCGTTAGCGTTAAGCTTATAAGTTATTCCGCACACTAAATAACCTGATGGAAATGTACAGGACTATAGGCACTGCGCTTGCATGGCTCTTCAGGTCATTTCTGATACTTGCGGGCATAGGCTACCTTTATGTCGGGGATGTTGTCATGTTCATAGTGTTCCTCCTTATGTTTATCCTGACACTGGTCCCTGTAATGCTTGAGCAGATGTATGAGGTGAAAATACACTGGACTTTCGGGCTGGCCCTTTCCACAATAATCGCAATACATATGTTTGGCACAATAGGCGCTTATGTCTGGATTCCGATGTACGACAGCTTTGCGCACAGTTTCAGCTCGGCAACGCTTGCCTTCATCGGCTTTGCAATAATCTTTTCAATGAATTATTCAGGCAATATTAAAACCAGCCTTGCATCAATGGGCATTTTCACTTTCCTGTGGACGATTGGCATTGGCGCAGTCTGGGAGATAATTGAATTCATATGGGACAACCTGGTTGTTTACCTTTGGGGAAGCGTAATACCTGTCACGTATGAGTTTGGCTTTATGCAGAACAGCCTTTTTGACACAATGACAGACCTCTCGCTTGACGGCGCAGCCGGCGTGCTTGTCCCCATCTTATGCGTGTTTATAATAAGCAGGGCAAAAACAGCGGACCTGAGGGGAATATTCAACCCGTTTGCAAAGATGATAGAGCACAAAAAGGCAAAGACGCCCGTAACAGAGAAAAGCAGGTAAAATATTAGCGCTGTCTGGATTCACTGCCAAGTTCCTGCGTGTATTCCTTCATCTGCTTGTATTTTACTTTTGGCCTGAGCTTGTAGGCAAGCAGCGCTATTATCAGCAGCACAGCAAGGATAAGGGCCACAGCAATCCAAAGGCTCCTTTGCTGATCTTCCTCGTTTGCCTGCTGTATCTCTGTAAAATTAAATGTAAGGTTTATCTGCGTATCCACAGGCTCAACAGTGACAGTGTCTTTGGAAGAGGCCTGGTTCGGGATTAATGCAGTATTGTTCAGTACAGGCAGCGTCTGGTTTTGTTCCTCCAAAATGTCCTGGAACTCTATCTCAAGCTTTACATCCAAAGACGCGCCTTCTGCAGAATTTACTGCAACAGCGCCTGTGTAATTGCCTGCGGTTGCATTCTTCAGGCGGTTAATCCATATATACTGCGTGTAAGTTTCATTCGGGCCAAGGGCAAGCAGTTCTGTAACATTCAGCTCAACCCCAGGCACTCCTGAAGATGAAAAAGTGAGGTTATGCAGGGGTTTGCTGTAGGCATTCCTTATCTTAAGCCCGCCTGCAATTATCCTGTCCCTGGGCACTTTGTGCCTGATAACCGTAAGCTGCCCAACTGTTTCAAGCGCATCTACCGGTGTTGTTGCATTCGGCATGCCTGTCTGGTTGGGCACTGCTTCAGAAGCATTTGCCTTTCCTGAGATTACAGGAATCTCATATACCAGCGCCCCCGCAGAAAGCTTCAGCACAGCATCACCTTTTATTTTGCTGTAATCATAATTCACATACAGTGTCTTTGTTTCGCCGGGCGCAACAGCTATGCTTGCCCTGACAGGCTTTAATGCATTGTCTGTAACGCTCACAGCCGCGTCTGCAGCATCTCCGTAGACATGCCTCAGGTCAATCCTGAATACAGACTGCTGGCTTGCCAGCTTTATTATCGCGGGAGCAATGCTAAAAACAGACTGGCCTGAAGAAACCTTGAACAGGGCTGTTGCGTTTATGTCCTTCAAAACCCCGTCTTCCATAATCCGGTCTGAAGCGCTGAACGAATAATTCCCGAGCTGCATCTGCGCAGGAAGGCTGAAATAAACCATGTAGTTTCCTTCACCGTAGGCATACCGGAAAAACCCGACCGGCACCCTGCCGCCTGCTGCGTCCCTTAAAGCAAGCTTTGATATCTCAAACCTGTCCATTGCAACATCTGCCTGCACAGTCTGGCCTGCAAAAAGGCTGTCCCCGCGCACTGAAACAGTAATGTTTGCTGCAAAAGCGGATGCGCTACAGAAAACAAGCGATATTAACAAAAAAAGGAATATCTTTCCCATGATTTACTTTTGGAGGAGTTTTCTTGCCTCTGCAAGAGACTTTTCAAGCTCCTCGTCCTTTCCCTTTGAAGAAGGCACATACGGCCTTTGCATTTGTTTCATAGGCGCCTGCTTTGCCGGCGGCGTCCTTGAAGATGCCATCGGAGGCAGACCGCCAGGCCTTGGGAATGAATAACCTCCCGGTGTGTTTGGCTTTTGTTTTGTTTTTGCAAGCCCAAGCTTCTTCATGCCGAATATGCCGCCTGCAATCACAATAAGAACTATCAGTATTGTTATTATCCATGTCGTTGCGCTGCTGCCTTCTTCAGTAACAGGCTGGTCTTCTCCTGTATCGTCAGCCACAGCTGCGACGCAGTCATCAGAGCATGAGTCTGAAGTTTCGGAATCATCGCAAACCCCGTCCCCGCATATGCAGTCTGCATCGCAGTTCTCTGCTGTTTCGCCGTCTCCTGAATCGCAGACACCATCGTCGTTGCATTCCACGGCTGCAGTCTCATCATCTAAGCCTTCAGCAGGGCAGTCGTCAGGGCAGTTTTCAGAATCTTCCCCCCTCACATCATCGCAAACCCCATCATCATTGCAGATTATGTTTTCAGGAGGCACATAATCGTTCGGCGGCGCCTCAACAGGCTCATTGAATGCGGCATAAAGCGCGGCTGCTGTTTCAGCTGCATCGCCAAGGCTTCCATCCGTGCGCTGCGCTTTCTTCAGCCAGGCTGTAGCTTTTGTGACAATCTCAGCCGCAGTTGCATCATCCTTTAATGCAAGTATTGCAAGTGATGTTTTCATTACAGACCTGTCAAAGCTTCCGTCTGTCTTCTGCAGGGGCCTTAATGCCGCAAGGTATCTTGAATCGCCTGTTGCAAGGTAAAGAAGCGCATTGTCCTCAACAGAAGCATCAGAATAGGCATCCAGCAGGTAAAGCTTAGTGTCAATGCCTGTTGCGCCTGTTTCTTTTATTGCCCATGCCGCGTACAGCGAATGCTCTTTCCTGCATGTTGAATCCGCGCCTGAGGCGCCAAAGCAGCCGTTGTTAACAGTAACGTCAGCCTTATCGCCTGTTGTGCTGGATACTATAAAATACTTGTTGCTTGCCCTGTACACCAGGGTTATTGTCTTTTCGCCTGTGATTGAAGTGCAGTCAACGCTGACCTTTGTTCCGGGATGCCTGAGTATTGTATTGCCAACACAGCTTTCAATGTCCAGGAAATAGCTGTTTGAGCATTCAGTGAACCTGCCTTTGTCCACCGCAACAGTCCTGTCCCGAGTCTGGTTGTTTGCCTCCCACGAGAGCTTGCAGGCGCCTGTGCCTGCTGTTGAAACTTCAATCGCCCAGCTGCCTGACATTGAGGAAGGGATTACCATTGAGGCAAGCGCATCCTGGATGTAGCTCATGTTGTCCATGCGCTGCAGCTTGTTCATGGCAATCATTGCCATTGCAGTGTCTTTTACCTTGCATGGCACTGGAAAGCAGTAGCCGTTTGACTGCTGCGAGAATATCCATTCAACTGACTGGTCTGCGTTTGCCGAAATGCCCGCCTTGCTCATAGCAAGCACTGCCCATGATGTCTTGGCAACATCACCGTCAAACCCGCCGTCAGAGCTTGCCTGGGCTGAAAGCCAATTGTAAGCGTTTTGCGTGCTGAACTCAGCGGCAATGGCAGTTGATACGAGACAGCAAAAAACAATCATTAATACCAGTGTTTTTTTCATTCAGGTTACCCCTTTTTTGAAGCTTAAGCGTTAGAATCCATTAAATCAATTAACTATTTAAAGCTTTTCTTTGAATTTAGATGATTATGGCGTCGATAAAGGCCGGTTTTGAAACTGCAAGGAAAGAGCTTGAAAAAGAAGGGAAAGTGGAATACTATGCAAGGGGCCAAAGGTCTGTTGTTTACACCTGCACATACAAAGGCAGAAAATCAATCGCAAAGGTTGAAAAAAAAGAAAGCAACGCAAAGTTCAGGCTTGAGAATGAGGCAAAGTGGCTCAAAGCCCTGAATAAGAAAGGCATCGGCCCGGAGCTTTATGCATGCGGCACAGGATACATTGTCTGCGAATTCATAAAAGGCAAACGAATTGCGGAATGGCTTTCATCTGCAAAGGCAGGCCCCATAAAAAAGGCGCTGCTTGGCATATTTTCCCAGTGCAGGGTGATGGACAAAATGCTTGTTACAAAAGAGGAAATGCACAGGCCGCTGAAGCACATAATTCTCTTTGGCGGAAAGCCGAGGATGATTGACTTTGAGCGCTGCCATTCCACGGAAAAGCCGCAGAACGTGACACAGTTCTGCCAGTTCCTCATGTCAAGGGACATTCATCCGATTCTGGAAGGAAAAGGCATAAAGTTCAGCAATGAGAAGCTGATTGCATTGCTTAGGCAGTACAGGGAAACGCCTGATGAGAAGGCATTCCTTAAGCTTGTTTCTTTGCTGCGCCTTCAATAACATGCAGGCATCTCCTGCAAACCTGCTTTTCCTGAGTAAAGCAGTTTTCACATACGCTTGCGCCGCACTTCATGCATGTGAATCTTGCTATGTTCCTGCCGCATATTGCGCACACTGCCGTCCTTTCCATACGAATATTGCAGATAAATTAATTTATAACTTTAACTGAACTGCATGGAAATCTTTATTAATTCCCCAGCACACAAAAACAGGATGGGATGCTTATCAAAAGTGCTAAGGGCATTGTCCGGTTTCTTCGGCTCTGTGCTGATGTTCCTCGGCATACTTTCCCTGTTTCTTGCACTGGTCATAGGGTCCATGGTTGAAAATGTCAGCGTCCTTGACGCGAGTGCAAAGGCATCTATGGCTGACTTTGTAACGGCGAATAAGGCCGAAATAAGGTCCATGGTAATGGAAGGGCTTGATAAGGGAGGCATGGAGCTTACAAAAGAGCAGTTTCAGCTTGCATGCGCTTCCCCGAAAATGTTTGATGCGGCCGGAGAGCAGGGCGCAATGTTCAAGAATGCGCTTACCCCTGATTTGTGCGGCGGGGCCGAAACAGCTTCTATTGAAGGCCTAAAGGCGGGTTTTGTTGATAATATTGTGGAGCAGAATATTGAAAAAGTGCTTGAGCTGCCGCAGACAGATGAATTAAAGGCAACCATCACGCAGCAGGGGCAGGCAATAACAGGCTCAATGCCGCTTGTAATAATAGTTTCAGTAATCCTTTATATAATAGGTGCAGTACTGACGCTCATTGGAGCCTGCTTTGAATGGATAAGGGGATTTTACAAGATATGCGTAAAGACAGGCATCAGGCTCTGGTCAATTGCATTAATGCTTTTCCTGTTCAGCCTTGTGAAAGCAGGCAGCATTGTTGATGCGATGGCAAGCCTGGAAGATGCCGCGCCGCAGATGATGGTGGCAAATGCGCCGCCAATCCTGCTGAAGATGATTGCGACAATCATACTTGAATGGGTGCAGCTTGCAACAAACAAGTACATACTTGTTGCGCTTATAGCAGGCGCCCCGTTTGTCGGGCTTGCGGTATTCTTAAGGCTGAAGCTTAAAAAGCCTGAAGATGCCGCGAAGAAGAGGGTTGTGTAGAAAACCTTATAAAACCCCCCGCAAACCCTTATTCTAATGGAAAAAGGCAAAAAGATTGAAGCAAGGGTAATAATAGAGCTGCTTGGGGCCCCAAAAGAGCACATAGAGAACACCATGATGGCTGTTGTTGAGAAGTTCAGCTCAGAGCCGGGCATAAAAGTGCTTAAGAAAAAGAGTTTCGACTGCAAGCAGCTTGAAAACGGGCTTTGGTCAACATTCTCGGAGATTGAGTTTGAAACGCAGGAAATGCAGAAGCTTTCAGACATCTGCTTTGACTACATGCCTTCTTCAATAGAAGTGCTTGACCCTGCAGGCATGGAAATGGACATGGGAATGTTCTCAGACATGCTTAATGATTTGATTGCAAGGATGCACAAGTATGATATGCTGGTAAAAAACTATAACGCGGAAAACACGCTTCTGAAAGAAAAGCTTGAGAAGATGAGATGGGAAAATCTTGAGCTGATGAAAAAGCTGCAGTAAGCGCGTCAATATTTAAGAATAGGCTCTGCAAGCGCCCATATTTTTTCAGCAATCTCCTGCTCAGTATACCTTGTGTTGTTGGGCCTGAGGCAGGGCACTATTTTCCATCTTTTGTCCCTGTTTGCAATCATCCTATAGGTCTCCTGCGTGTCAAGCAAATGCTGGGCATTGCTTTCATGCAAATCAGCTGACGTGTTTCCTTTCTCCCTGTTCCTTGCGTCAATAGCCTTCAGCGTCCACTCAACAGGCAGGTCAAGGTAAATAATCATGCAGGACTCAGGCATTTCGTTCTTTTCAATTTCCAGGTCATAAAGCCACATAAGCATCTGCTCCCTTTCTTTGCCCTTGTATTTCCCGGCCTGGTGCGCATAGTTTGATTCCAGGTACCTGTCAAGTATTATGTTGTTCCCTTCCCTCAGCCATTTGAGCAGAAGGGGCTTTGCCTCTAGCCTGTCCAGCGCATAAAGCATTGACGCATCGTGCGGGTCTATCTCTTCAAGCGTGCCAAACTCTCCCCTGAGATATGCCTTTATCACTTTGCCCCAGAACTTGCCGTACTGCGGGAAAGACATTGTCTGGGCTTTGTACCCATCTTTTTTTGCCCGCTCCACCAGCAGCTTCGTCTGTGTTGCCTTTCCGGAGCCGTCAGAGCCTGTTATTGTTATGATAGGCATGGAAAAGATTAAGGAATAGATTTATATAAAGTTATTGATACGCTAATAATATGGAAGACAGAATAACTGCTGAAAAGCTTGAGAAGTATTTTAAGATTTCCAAAGAAGCGCTTGAAAAGGCAAAGAAAACCCCTATCGCCAAGAAGGCGGCTGCACTTAAGGCAGAAAGGGAGGATTTCCTTGACATGGCATCTCGCTACATATCAGACGCTTCACACTTTGAAAAGAAAGGAGATATTGTTAATGCATTTGCCGCATTGAATTACGCGCACGGCTGGCTTGATGCAGGCGCGCGTCTTGGATTGTGGGATGTGCATGATTCGAGATTGTTTACAGTTGATGAAGAATAAAAAAGAAAAATTGCGCCCTTAATCGTGCCAGTTTTCTACAATCACCCTGTCTTTCTCTGCATAAGTAAGGTTAAAGTGGCAGTAGCCATTATTCCAGCTTTCTCCCCTTTCCAATGTCATTATTGCGCCGCCCCAGTTTAATACGAATTGCTCGCCCACGCCGAACTCATCCCCCCCGATATCAGGGACAAATTCCTCATAGCATACACTGCCGCATTCTCCAAAATTGCCGCAATTTCTAAACCTAATAGGCGTTTCTTTTGCGCACCCGGCGCCCAAGATAGCCAATAGGCCGCCCATGACTCCCATCTTTGTTATCGCATTCATTTTATTTACCCCCTATACTTCCAAAAAGGGCATTAACGCCCTCGCACGAAGAGAGATATTACTGGTATAATTACTGGTATATATAGGTTATGCCCACAAAATAATTGAATTTTAATAAATTCCCAATTATTTCGTGAACATACACTAGCCCTTTCTCCTGAACATCTTCTCTATCTCATCCTTTGAGAAATGTATTATAATGGGCCTTCCGTGCGGGCATGTCCACGGGCTTTTGCACTTGTCAAGCTCTTTCAATAATGCAATTATTTCCGGGACAGAGCATTCATCCCCACCCTTGATTGAAGCCCTGCATGCCATTCTTGTGATTATCGCCTCGTTCAGCGCGCTGAGGGTTGTCCTTTTGCTGTCAGACAGCTCGTTAAGCACTTCATAGAACAGGTCCTTTGCCTGCACCCTGCCGAACACAGCAGGCACTGTGCGCAGGATAAAAGAATTGTTTCCAAACTGCTCAACATCAAACCCAAGCGAAGACAATTCAACCGCCTTTTCCATTACAACAGAATTGTCAGCAGGGGAAAGCTCCAGGACCAAAGGCTGCACAAGCCCCTGCTTTGCAACGCTTCTTGAGGAAAACTGTTCCATAAACTTTTCATACAATGCCCTTTCCTGCACAACATGCTGGTCAATCAGCAGGAAGCCGTCATCAGCTTCTGCAAGGAAATATGTTTTTGCAATCTGGCCGAGGATTTTCATTGCAGGCAGCTTTGAGAGCTGTACTTTTTCATGCGGGTTAAATGCCTCGTGCATTATTGTGCTCTGCATCTCTTTGCCAACAACAATAGGAAGTGAAAGAGCCTGCTGCGGCGCAGCATCTGCCTGCGGTTGTAAGCTTTGCTGCGGCAAAGCATTTGAATACGCGGGCATCGGGCTGCTGCCGAACTTTGAGAAGGGCATATTCTCCTCCTTAATGCTGTAGTCTGTAACCAGCGAGTTTGCCCTCAGGGTTTCCCTTATTGCACTGAACACAGATTCATACACTTTCAGGGGGTTGCTGAACTTAATCCTGTCTTTTGTCGGATGGACATTCACGTCGACCAGGCCGGGATTAAGCGTTATATTCAGCACTGCAACAGGGTGCTTGTTCACAAATAGAAGAGTGTGGTAAGCATCATAAAGCGCCTGTGTTATCACCTCGTCTCTCACATACCTCCCGTTCACATAAAAGCTCTGGTAATTTCTTTCCGGCTTCAGCATAGAGGGCTTTGAAACATAGCCTGCTACCTGCGCAACAATGCTTTTGAAGCTGACAGGAAGCATCTGCTTTGCAGTATCTTTCCCGTACACAGAAGTGATATTGTGTATCATGTCCTCGTTGGATGTTGTTGAAAGCAGGGAATGGCCGTTGTGCGACAGCCTGAATGAAACGCGGCTGTAAATCAGGGCATACCTTGTTACAATGTCCGCTATTGCCTTCAGCTCAATCGCGTCCTGCTTAAGGAATTTTAATCTTGCAGGCGTATTGAAAAAAAGGTTGTGCACTTCAATTGTTGTGCCCTTCGGGCAGCCGGCTGTTTTTTCAGAAACAAGCTTCCCGCCCTCAACCTCTATTAAAAACCCCTCTGCTGAGTCAGCTGTCCTTGTCGTGATTATTGTCTTTGAAACAGCTGCGATTGAAGCCAATGCCTCCCCCCTGAAGCCGAGCGTTGATATTGAGAACAGGTCATTAACAGAAGATATCTTGCTCGTTGCATGCCTGACAACAGCAAGCTTTGCGTCCTCTTTTGTCATGCCTGAGCCGTTGTCGCTTACCGTGATGAGCTCCCTGCCGTAGCCTTTTATTTCAATGTCAATTAATGTGGCGCCTGCGTCTATTGCATTCTCCAAAAGCTCTTTCACGACAGATGCGGGGCGCTCTATTACTTCGCCTGCGGCTATCTTGTTGATTAATTCCTCTGTTAGCAGTTGTATTGGCATGTTTTCCTCTTTTGCGTGTCTAATAGGCATAATTGAATAGTGCCTATTAAATTTTTCGGAAAAATGAGCCAAAATTCCGGTTTTGCTTTTAAAGGAAGAAGATTTTCCGGAAACGCTGGAAAAACGCGTGCTTTTTTAGGGAAGCGCATTTAAAGGGGGCGAAATAAGGAACTCTGGTATGGGGCAAATGAACAGATTCTATGTTGATTCGTGCATATACATAAACCTATGGAACAGGGAAGAGACGCGAAAAAAGAAGTGCTGGGAGATAGCTGAACAGTTCTTCAGCAGGCACTAGCATGACAGGATATATTATTCTGGATTTGTAATGAAAGAGCTTCAGTTTATTCTTACTGCAGATGAATTCAATAAAAATCGGCTAACAATAATTATGCAGCAAAATTTCAGGCGGATTTTTCTTTCGGATAGGGAAATGGCATCTGCAAGAAAAATAGAAGCGGAAATTAATTATGAAATAAGCTTCTATGATATTATTCACATGCTTTTGGCAAAACAGGCAGATGCAATACTTATTACAAGGGATCAAAAGCTAATCAAGATAGCGGCCAGATATGGTATCGAGGCAAAAGCGCCTGAAGATGTGTTATAGATTGTTTATTTCATCTATATCTATGTTCTGCTTCGACAATATTTTTCTTGCTTTCCTTACAAGACTTACGCCACTTCCTTTAAGCGATACGGTGCCGACTTCTTTTGCCCATACAAACCTTCTTACTGCATCCCTTATCACATCAGAGCGGTTTGCATAAACTCCGGAATCAACAAGCGAGTCCATAATCTGCACAAGCCCGTGGCTCATTCTTATCTGGATAGTGTCCATTACCATAGTAATTGAATAGTAATGCTTATATAAAAAGGTTTTGGCAGGCTAATCCACAGTCTTGTCAAGTGGTTGCAGGGCCTGCTTTCAATGTGTTCTATAAACGCCATGCTCGGCGCGCTATGGAGAAAAGGCCGCCATTGTGGAAAACGGAATGAAACACTGAAAAATAGCGCTCAAATCTGCAAAAAATCAATGCCACTTGCCATCTTCACGCAAAGGGTTTTTTAACTGCTATGGAAACAGCAATATAGTGAACAAAAAAGAGCGCAGGTTAATAGAAAATATCTATATAGACTGCCTGAAGCTGAAAATAAGGAAGGAGCTCACAGAGTTTGGCGAAGGGCAGCTGTGTATTTGCAGGCTGCTGCTAAAATAGGTCCCCTATTATTCACCCCGATACGGCCCTAAATTTTCATAGGGTGATGCATTATCCCCGTAATACATCTGCTGCTCAAATGAAGCCATGTCAGCCATTTGGCTGTTTAGCCCTGCCTGGTATCTTTCGGCGCTTTCATTTGATGCCATAAATGCCTCTGCAAATGTAACCCTGCCGTCCTTATTGGCATCGCTCCCTTCATCAAATAGTGCCTTTAAGTAATTCCTTGCGCCTGAGAATTCTGTGCTGCTATATGCAGGGGTCCCGGATTCAGTTGATGAAACCCGCACATAGTTGGGCAAATCCAGGTCCCGGACTATGCTTCCTGAATAGCAGGCGTCAATATAAAGAAAGCCAACTTTTGGGCGTATTTTTTCTATCGCGTCTTCCAGCTGGCCGCTTCTCATCATCTGGCTGTCAGCCTCCAGCTCCAATGCAAAAGGGGTCCCGTGGGTGCTGATAACAGCAACAAACGCATCATTGCCGTCCACCTTGCGGCTCAGTTCAACCGCAGTTTCTGTAAGCTTGGCGTAAGAAGCGTCAGCCCCATGCAGAAAATGGATATTCTCCCTTTTAAACCCGTTTTGCTCCAGCCGGTCTCGTATCATCACCCCGTCAATATAGAACGGGTTCTGGCTTTGCGGAATCCCGTAATAGTTGCCTATATCGCTGCTTCCGACAACAATCAAAGCATATTTATCCTGTATATCGGTTTCTTCTGCAGTCCCCTGCGGGCTATTCGGGCCAAACTGTGTGCCATATGCGCATCCCAATGAAAGCACCAAGGGTAGTAGTTTATTCATTTTGTACCTGATTAGTGGTTATTATTACCCTAAACACCCTTTATAAATATTCGGTAACCCAAATGGTAACCCCATCTTTTAATGTTTGGTAACCTCTTTCCCCCTATGAATGGGCCGGAGCTCCTCTCTTTTGTAATGCGCGCAAAGAACAGAAAGCTTATCCTGGCTTTGCTTGAAAAAGGCCCGAAAATACCTGCGCAAATCATGAAAGAAACAGGAATGTACAAAAGCCACACTTCCCGCGCTTTGGCGGAGTTAAGCGGCGAGAAGCTTGTTTTCTGCAGGAACCCCGGGGACAGGGCATTCAGGTTTTATGCACTAACCCCTAAAGGCAAAAAAATATTGAAAGCAGCAAGCGAATTGAGCAGGCAGATACAGAAATGGCAGACGAGCATATAGAGAAATTACTTAATGCTTAAAAGAGAATATTGCTAAAAGTGCAGCCGCCTTTCTTTTAGGGTTTGATGTTTTCTATACCACATCAACCATATCCTTCAAGCGTTTCTGCTCCACGTGACAACAAACTGCAAACAGTTTGATCATTTGGGCGACATTCGCTTCGCTCAGTCCCCAGAAACAATTCCTTGTAGTTCTTTTATTCACCAAGCACATCCTTTAACCTTCTTTGCTCCACGTGCATCTTTGCATTCAGCTTTTTCAGCATCTCATCCTCTTCAATGAGCTTCTGCTGCACTTCTGTGGCCCTTGCGACAACCTCCGCAGGCATGCCTGCGATTTTTGCAACATGAATGCCGTAGCTCTTGTCTGTTCCCCCTTCCAATAATTTCCTGAGGAACACTATGCTTCCATCTTCTTCTTTCACAGCAATGTTGTAATTCCGCACATTAGGCAGCTGTTCAGCAAGCTTGTTCATGACATGGTAATGTGTTGCAAACAATGTCTTTGCCTTTATCCTTGAATATATGTGCTCTGCAATTGCCCATGCGATTGCAACGCCGTCAAATGTTGACGTCCCTCTTCCAATCTCATCAAGTATTATCAGGCTGTTCGAGGTGGCATTGTTAAGTATATTTGCAGACTCAAGCATCTCAACCATGAACGTGGACTGGCCTGAGCTTAAGTCATCCTGCGCCCCCACTCTTGTGAAAATCCTGTCAACAATGCTGATTTTTGCAGACGAGCACGCAACAAAGCACCCGACCTGCGCCATTAAAACATTCAGCGCAAGCTGCCTCATCACAGTGCTTTTGCCCGCCATGTTCGGCCCTGTAATTATTGCAATCTCCCCTGTTTTTACGCTGATGTCATTCGGCACAAATGCGCTTTGCAGCCTTTCAATAACAGGATGCCTTGACTCCAGAAGCAGTATGTCGCCATTCTGCACAATCCCGGGCTTTGCATAGTTGTATTCAATAGCAGCCACTGCAAATGAAGCAAGAACATCGATTACAGCTATCTTCCTCGCAGCGTCCTGTATTTTCTCTGCTTTTGTCGTGATTATGGCGAGAATGTTTGAATATATCGTCTGCTCAAGCAGTATGCTTTTTTCCTCTGCGTTAAGTATAAGCTCTTCCTGCTTTTTCAGCTCTTCAGTGACATACCTTTCCCCGTTTGCAGTCGTCTGCTTTCTTATGTAGGATACAGGCGCAAGATGCAGGTTTGATTTGCTTATTTCAATGTAATAGCCGAATACCCTGTTGAATCCAATCTTAAGGTTCTTAATTCCTGTCTTTTTTCTCTCTTCATCCTCAAGCCTTGCTATTATTTCCTTTGCATTTGTCCTTGCCATGTGCAGCTGCGAAAGCTCGGGATGATATTCGGGCCGTATGACACCGCCTTCCCTTATTATTGAAGCGCAGTCCTCCCTTATTGATGCCCTAACAAGATCTGTGACATCTGAAAAGTCTTCAAAGCTGTACGCGTCAAGCAGGACGTTGTCTTCCTTGTCTTCAAGCATCTTTGACACGAAATGCACAAGCTCTTTTTTCAGCAGGCTTGCATTCTCAAGCGACTGCCTTAACGCCAGTAATTCCCTGGGCATTGCTGTTGAAGCGCTCGCCCTGCTTATTATTCTTTCAACATCAGCTATGCACTTCAGTATCGCAAGAATCTCCTCCCTCAGCATGCTGCTTTTTTTCAGCAGCTCAACAGCATTCAGCCTCCTGTTGATTTCCTTTGCATCCAGCAGCGGCTCCTTAACCCATTTTTTCATTAATCTTGAGCCCATCGGGGTAAGGGTTTTGTCCAGCACTGAAAGCAGCGTGCCCTTTGCAGTGCCATCGCGGAGGTTGCGCATCACTTCCAGGTTCCGGATTGTCGAGGCATCCATAACCATCCTATCGTTTCCCGCAAGCTTCGAAATTTTGTTTATGTGCGGCAGGGCTTTCATCTGCGTGTCCTGCAGGTACCGGATTAATGCGCCTGCAGATGTTATTGAAGAATCATCGTCCCCTATTCCAAAGCCCTGAAGCGTGGGCACTCTGAAGTGCGATAGCAGGTAATTGTTTGCTGTTTCTTTCCTGAAATGCCTGTCGTCATACTTTGCAATGAATATGTCATTCTTCTTCAGCATGTTAAGCAGGTCCGCGTCAACTGCAAGCGAATAAGGGATTACGCATTCAACAGGGCTGAACCTTGTTATAAGATTTTGCAGCATCCTTGTTTCGCCTGATGTTACAATAAATTCGCCTGTGGACGCATCGCACAATGCGGCAGAATAGCTTTCCCCGTTCACAAACAGGGAAAGAATGTAGTTGTTTGCTTTCATATCCAATAATGAGTCTTCCATCACAGTGCCGGGAGTGACTATCCGCACAATGTCCCTCTTTACAAGCCCTTTTGCAAATTTCGGGTCTTCCATCTGCTCACATATCGCCACCTTGAATCCCTTCTTCACAAGCTTCGCAAGGTAAGGCTCAAGAGCATGGAACGGGATTCCTGCCAGCGGCGCTTTTTTCTCACCGCTTCCCCTGCTCGTAAGGGTTATTTCAAGCGCTTTTGACACATTGACTGCATCTTCATAGAATGTTTCATAAAAGTCGCCCATCCTGAACAGCAGCACGCAGTCAGGGTGGCTATGCTTAAACTCAACATACTGCTTCATTGCAGGCGTTAAGTTGTCAGGGTTTAGTTCTTCCATATAATACATCTCTTTTACTAATATAATGAAATCCTTACGGGTTTTATGGAGAATATTCAAAGTTTATATAATTATTGATGAAAACATGGAAAAACACAGTCGAAGCGGTTTTTCAGCAAAACCCTTATAAACAGGTAAAAGATTACTACTTATAATTCAAGGGGTGCGCAATGGGAGAAAACAACAGGGTAATTTTATGCACAGGGCTGCCGGGAATAGAAAAAGGCAGGTTCATTGCCGACACGAGAAAGCTTGCAAAGCTTAACGGCAAGGATATCAAGATATATGCTGTTGGCGATATGCTGCTCTCACTTGCAAGAGAAGATGACCCCCTTTTCATTCCTGACAATGTTCTTAACATGCCCTCCTCAAGACTTGAGGGGCTTGTCCGCTCTGTATATGCAGACATAGAAAGAGACATTGGCAACCACGAGTATTCGCTGATAACAACGCACGCAACATTCTTTTGGAGAAAAGTTATAACTGATTCTGGAAACGCAAGGTTCCTGGAAAAGGTCAGGCCGGACATGTATATTACAATAGTGCAGGCCCCTGAGTTGATTGTAAGTGGTCTGCAGAAAAGCACGCAGTGGAAGTCCCAGATGCCCAGTGAAGACGAAGTGTGCCTGTGGCAGAACATTGAAGCAATGGCTACTGAAAAATACTGGGCCGGCATGCAGAAGACAAGTGAAGGCAAAAGGCCGAGGTTCCTTGTACTGCCAAGGGACAGTGAGCCTGAAGATATGCTCAAGCTGTTCATGTACCCCGATGTTGAGTTTGTGTATAGCGCATTCCCAATGACGCAGCTTAAGGATGAGGAAGGGAGCTATGCAAAAATCAGGGAGTTTCAGAGAAGATTAAGGGAATATTTCGGCGTTATCTGCCCGAGAAAATTAAACATCAGCCTTGCTGCAAGCGGCATGGTAAGCAACCAGACAGTGCATATGGACCTGGACCATTTTGTAAAGGATACCACAAAAACCATATATTATGTGCCTGAGATGGTTCCATCAACAGGCGGCATCACGGAAGTGACAACAGGAAGTATGGAGGCAAGGGACATTTACCAAGTGATTACTGCAGAAGAAGCAAAAAAGCTCCTCCTGCCTGACGGAAGCAGGAGAATAAGCCCGTTTGTGTCGTATAACAGCCGGGGAGTATTCTGGGATGAAGATTCATTCTTCAGGTATCTTGAAGAAGCAGGCTATAAAAAGCTTGAGATGAAAAGGAAGTAACGGTTTTAAGCAATATCATGCAGTTCCTTGAACACTTTCACATCATACTGCCTGATAAAATTCTCAAGAACAACTGTAAACAGATGATGCTTGTCTTTTGTCAGCACGTTTGAATGCGTTTTAATCGCAGCCGCAAGAAGCACTGCATCGCTCGGGTCATGTATCTTGTTCAAAAGCATCGGGTCTGCCTGCTTCACAAACTCTTTCTCCTGCCCCCAGTTGCCGGGGTGAACATCAATGGTTATGACAGTCATCTTTGCTTTTGCAAGGAACTCCCTTATGTTTTTTCTTGCCTGATGCCCGAGCATCCTGTCAATGTGCACAAGCTCTTCCATGTTAAAAGAAGTCATTGCAATCTTCGGCAGCGCAAGCAGCCTGTCCTCCCTGTCCTTGTGCTCCATGCATGAGACAAAAAAGCTCGTGTCCAGAAGCCAGAACCCCCTTGCATGCACAAGGTCCATTGCCAGAAGGTTTGATATTAGCTCTTTCATGTTTACGGAAGCCTGAAGGGCTGCGTCTTCACATCATACCTTTTTATCACAGGCTTCGGCTCCTCTTTTGGCTTTTCCTTGGGGATTTTAGCAGAAATCTTGTTTGCGATGTCTTCCATCTCGCTTTCTTCTATCTTGACAGCATTCCAGCCTACAACAACCTTGTCCCCTTCAAAGCGCGGGATGATGTTAATCAGCGCGTGAGGCGCCCTCTGCCCTGCGATTGCGCCGTTTCCCACAATAATATTACTGCCTGCTGCATTTAAAGCCTCAAACACAGCCTTTGACAGCTTGTTTGCGGCTGCATAAAGCTTTCCAGCTTCTGCATCTCCCATCTGTGCCATCATTGCATAATGCTTTTTCGGAAAAAGAAGCAAATGCCCCTTGTTTGCGGGATTGATGTCAAGGATTGCTATTGAATCAGCATCTTCATAGACTTTTTTCACAGGGATCTTGCCTTCGACCATAAGGCAGAATGGGCACTGCTGTTTGCCGCCCGTGAGCTCTTCCTGATCTTCAGGGGGCAAAGAAGCCATTATTTCCTGCAGCTTTTCCTGCTGCTGTTCCGGTGAAAGGTCCGCAAGCTGCGCCTTGATTGCGTTTATTTTGTCTGGTGTAAGCGCCATGCTACCAAACATAAGTATTAAATACCTATTAAATGTTTCCTTTTTCCAATGGAACTGTCAGTAATAATACCTGCGCACAATGAGGAGAAATGCATAGCTGCAACCCTGAAGGCAATACCTGCGGATATTGAAGCAATCGTAGTGTGTAACGCATGCACTGACAGCACATTTGACGCTGCAAACAGCGTAAAGAGGGAAAAACTGAAGGTTTTCAACATACCTGAAAAAGGCGTTTCAAAGGCAAGGAACTTTGGGGCGAAAATGGCGAGCCATGCAAGAATTGTGTTCCTTGATGCGGATGTTGTGCCTGAAACAGGCCTGTTTGAAATGATAGCTGTGTGCGGATGCAGCATAGGCACCTGCAATGCAAAGCCGAACATTAAAAAGTTTGTTCCTGAAGCACTGATGAAGCTGAAGAACCTGACACACCGCTTCGGCACATGCACAGGGCTTATATTCTGCACAAAAGAGATGTTTGAAAAGGCAGGCGGCTTTGATGAAAGCCTGGAGCTTGGCGAAGACGGCAAATTCCTACGGGCTGCAAAAAAGGAAGGCAAGTACGGCGTTGTTAATGCATACGTAACAAACAATATGCGACGGTTTGAGCAGATGGGATATGCCGGAGTATGCTGGTTCTGGGTAAAGAATTATTTCTACCCGCGGAAAAAGAAGTACGAAGTAATAAGATAAAATGGGTTTGCATGAGCAATATATTGGGGAATTAGTCCAAAAAGGATTGAGATCGGGTTTTAGCTATATTCAAACCTTAAGGAATTCATTCGGCGCTGACCCGCGGGAAGTATGGAACATTTTCAGCCGCTACAAGAAAGAGCCTGAAACAAAAAAAGGATGGCCAAACAGCTACCCGGAATTCCCGGAACCGCATCCTGCTTATTCGCAATGGCGCCTGACACCGCCTGCAACAAAAGTAATACTCGGCAACATTGAAGCAGAAGGCCCTAAGGAAGTATGTTTCCTGTCGTGCCCGATTTTGGGCACGCAATTTGAGCGGGAAGCGAAAAAGAAAAGCGTGTTTCTGGACATTGACACTAACACCCTGAGTTATGTAAGCACTTTCGCAAATGCAGTGCATTATGACATTAACACAGAAGTGCCGAATTCACTAAGGGGCAGGTTTGACTGCGTTATAACAGACCCGCCATGGTACCAGGATGACATAAAGCTGTGCGTGAAAAGGGCATCTGACCTTGTAAAAACCGGCGGAATAATATATTTCTCAATTCCGGGCATTCTTACAAGGCCCTCTGTTATTGAGGAAAGAAAAGATTTGCAGGCATGGCTGGGCAGGAATAATCTCCTTGTTCTGGAAATGAGCCCTATTGCCGAGTATGAAGTTCCTCCTTTTGAGTACATGGCTTATTACGACATTCCGCCGTTTTCAGGCGAGTCCTGGCGGGTTGGTGAATGGGTTAAGCTGAAAAAATGCGGGGAAGCCGGAGAAGAGATAGCAGCAAACAGGCAAAATACAAACTGGATTGAATACAGCATTGCGGGAAAAAGGGTGCTGCTGCGGGAAAAGCCGGAAGACAAAAAAAAGCCATCTGTCAGCGGGCTTTACGATGACAGCAGCCTCATATTAAGGACCGTAAGCAAAAGAAGCCCTCTTGTGCAAGATGTTGACATCTGGACGTCAAGAAATGCAGTGCTGCATATCAGTTCAGGATTTACCGGTGTAAAGGCGGCGCTTGATAATATTGAAAAGAAAGATGAAGAAATTGCGGCGCTCTCGGGATGCGATAAAGAAACAATAAGAAAAATAAAAGCGCTCATAAGCGCTTAAGGATTCCTGCTCGTGATTAAAGCAGCCGGGCCACAATCTCAACAAGCCCTTCTGCATTGTCTGCAAGCGCATCAAAATGCAAAGTGCCGTTTGGGGTTTCAACGCCTTTGTTAAGCACTTCCCTTCCCTCAAAGCCGTAAGTCATGCCTACAACATATATGTCTACAAACCGTCTCGGGTTAAGCCTCATGACTCTTTTTGATGCTGCAAGGTCATTTACTGTATCGCCGACATGAACCGCTTCATCTCCTGCAATGCCAAGCTCTTCCAATGCCAAATACAATGAAATCTTTGAGGGCTTTTTTATTGCCTCCTGGTTGCCTGCGCCGTGGTAGTCTGCAAGTGTTTCTTCTGTTATTACTGAATCAAACACTGCCAGAATTCCGGCTTGCACGAGCTCCTTTTCAATCGAGGCGATTTTATTCGTGGTATTTATGCCCTGCTTAAGCCCCAGCCTTTGAAACAAGCGTACAGCATCTGCAATGCCGGGATAAAGCTGGACCGGGTTTTCCCTTTTGAACCTTTCATATCCAACCCATACAGGATGGGACTTGTCATTCATGGTGCATGGAAGGCCGAGCGCGTCGTATACTCCCTGCGGCCCATTTGCCTGGATTACAGTATTATAGAATCCCATAAACTTCGAAAAAGTGTCCAAGGGATTTCCCTCATGCACCAGAGTTTTGCCATTGTCTTTGGCCCATTGCTGAAACCAAAGATATTGTCTCATGCCTGTCTGGGACATAGTCCCGTCAAAGTCCCATATCACTCCTTTCAATGCCATTATATCATCCTCCTTTAAATGATAATGATGGGAAATAGTATAGGCATTTAAATAGTTTTCCCAAAAAAAAGAGAAAAGCCTTAAAAGCCGCGCCGCCATCATATTCGTATGATTATCAGCTTTTTTGAGGAGTATCCCACGAAAGAGAATCTTGCAAAGCTAAAGCTTGTTTCATTCCCGGCAAAGCTGTATCTTGCAGCGCATTCAATCGGCGAGTTCTACAGGCTGAAAGATAAAATAAAATCAAAAAATGTGAAAGAGGTTGTGTACTGGCCGCTGTTAAAGAAAGAGGAAGGGTACTGGATGAGCCCGTTTGCAGACCAAAACGCGCTAAAGCGCATAATGGAAGAGACAAAAGGGATTCCTGTGCTGTGGGATGCCGAGCTGCCGATGAAAAGGATTCTTTTGCTTAAAAACATGTTTCATTTTTATAGGAGCAGGAAAATGATAAAAGATTTTATCAGCGCGCATGAGAAGGAAGTGTACTGCGCAGAGTATTTTCCTGAAAGCGGGATTATATACAGGCTCCTGAAAATGCTCGGCGTCGAGTTCAGGGCAAAGGAATGCGGGGATTATGAAGTGAGGATGCTGTACAGCTCAATGCATGAGTTCAGCGGAAAGTTCATGAAAGAGGAGATTGAGCAGGGCGTTCTTGAAACAAAAGGCAAGTTTATCCCGGCATTCGGCACGCTCACAAAAGGGGCGCGGGGAAATGAAAAGCCAGTTGCAAAATGGCTTCTTGAAAGAGATTTGGGAATTGCAAGGGATGCAGGCGTGAAGGAAGCAATAATATTCCGCCTCGGCGGGCTGACAAAGGAGTATGCGGAGATTCTGAAGAAGTTCTCCTGACTTCACCAGTGTTGTAGTTTTATGCACATAAGCTTTAACACAAGTGCAACGCTGGTAAAATATATAAACAGGTTCCACATCCGGTTTAAAGAAAAAGAGGTTGATATTGAATGGCATATGAAAGAAGGATATACACTCTGAGCGGAAAGCCGGAGGAAGTTATTGCAGTCGCGTTTGCCAAGTGCAGCAGGGACCCAAGGCCCTTTGATGTTATTGTTGAAGAGCTTGACGCAGACAAGTCGAGGAGATTCCACGAAAGATGGGTGGTAGGATACGGCCACAGCTCTGTTGCAGAGCACGCGATTGCGCACATTGCAATAGAAAATATTTCTATACTTGCGACAAAAGTGCTTGAAGACACGCGGTTGGCATCATACACAGAAAAATCAACCCGCTACCAGGTAATGGAGGCAGGCAAATGCTACCGGCCAAAAAATCTCCCCCCCGCCGGTGAAGGGTTCTTTGGCACAGCCGTAGCTGAACTGTTCAAAGTGTACGCGCTTGCAACTGAAAAAGTGGCAGAGCTTATGAGGAAAAAATTTCCGATGGAAAATATGCCGGAGCAGAGATACAGCGACATGATAAGGTCCAAAACCTGCGACGTAACAAGATGCCTGCTTCCTGCAGGCACTATGACGCAGCTTGGCACGACAATGAATGCAAGAAGCCTTGAGCATTGTCTGAGCAAGCTCCTTTCAAGCCCGATGATAGAGATGCAGGAGATCGGCGCTGAGATGAAGGCCATTGCATTAAAAGAGCTGCCAACACTGGTTAAGCATGCAGTCGAGAACCCGTTTATCCATGGATATGCAGCGCAATTGGAAGATATAATTGCAAAGATCCCGGCAACAAATGCAGGCAAGGATGTAGAGCTCGTAAGGTGGACAGCGGACAGCATCCACAGAATTGTGTCTGCAATGCTTTTCAGGGGCTCTGAGCTGCCCTACAGCGCGGTTGCAGGATATGTTGAAGGCATGAAACGGGAAGAAAGGGCAGGGGTGATCGAAAGCGTTATGAGCCAGAGGGGTCCACATGACCCTGCGCCAAGGGAATTCGAAGAGGCATCGCTCACTTTCGGCCTGCTCGTCGACTACGGCGCTTACAGGGACATACAAAGGCACAGGATAATGAGCCAAACCCCGCAGGCCCTGAATGTAAGCCACGGCTTTGAAATTCCTGAAGAGATAGTGGAAGCCGGAGTAAAGCAGGCATATGAAGATGCAATGAATTTTGCAGCAGAGGCGTTCGGCGTGATCGGCTGCGACAACCCGCTTGAAGCGCAGTATGTGGTGCCGCTTGGCTACAGAATGAGGCTTTTGATGACAATGAACCTGAGGGAAGCATTCCATTTCTGCGAGCTGAGAAGCGGAAATAGAGGGCATATTTCATACAGGCGCGTTGCGCAGAAAATGGCTGATGAAATCAGCAATGTTTACCCTGGAATAGGAAAGCATATGAGAATAGACAGGAGCTAGGGATTTATTTTATTTCCCTGCCGTTCACAGCGCTTATTTTAACTATTCTTTTTCCTTTTTTGCCTGCATACCTTAATTCATAGTAAGGATAATAAACAACAGAATGCCTGGTGAGCGCTGCATTGAACCACGCTTTTGACAGCTTTGAAAGATCATTAACGCTCACAACCTGCGCAACAATTTTGCCTTCAACAGCTTCATTTGAAACAGGCAGGTCTTCTGACAAAAGCTTTTTTATGTTTTCAGGCACATTAACTTTTGCAAGCGGCTCCCAGACATAAGCCCTGCCTGCTTTTCCTGAGTATGAAATAATCTTCTTTTTCATCAGGTCATTTGCAACCTGATTTGCAAAGTTCTCTGTGATTGCAAGCTTTGACGAGATCTCCGCATTTGTAACATTCTTCTTGTCAAGTATAAGCTTCAGGACTGATATTTCCCGCTCTGTAAGCTTCAGGATAGAAGAAAAGCCCTTATACGCTTTTATTGAGCCGTTTCCCTTAAGCTTTATTGCATCTCCCGTGACTGCATCAAAATACACCTGAAAATTTCCTGTTTTGCCGCCGAACAGGCCCATGCCTGTCTTTGCAAGTTCTGCCCTTACCACCGGCTTAAGCATAAGCGTTGCAGACTCAAGGCTTTCCCTTGATGGCCCGAAAAAGAGAAACAGTTTCTTTTTTTTGCGCCCTATTATTTTATCCAGCCCTTCTTTTGTAAGACTGACGCTGAAATGCCCAACTCCGGCAAATTTTGCCCTGGCAGAAGATTTGTGCCCGCCTTCTTTTGAAACTTCCAGGGGCGCATAAAAGTCCCTAAGCTCTTTTGAAGTGTTTGCTTTTACATCATTATCAGTAAGAGTCTTGTGCTCTGTAAGCAGCCACCTCACTTTCATTTCCTTTACATCCTTAAACAGGTCAGGGCAAAAAACAAAAAACTCACCCGGCTTCAGCTTAGGCAGCGATTCAAGGACGCTTTCATCGCCTTTTAAGTCAAGCGACTGAAGAGCAGTCTTTACTTTTGCAATGTCCTGTTTCGTAACAAGCCTTCCAACCGCCCATGTCCCGAACTGCGCAAATGCCTTATAATCTATATCCCCGGGATTCTGCGTGCCTGTAATGCAGCCTATGCCATATTTTCTTGCCTGCTTGTAAACCAGCTTAAGGATTTCTTTTGCCATCGGCTTTTCAGCGCCGGCAGGTATAAAAGAGGACACTTCATCAATCATGAAAATCGCCTGCAGGTCCTTTGACGGGTTTGCAAGCATCCACTCGTAAAGCTCTGTCGCAAGCATTGATACAAAAAATTGCTTTTCCTCCATTGTTTCAAGCGTGTTAAGGTAAATTACGCTTATCTGCGTCTTGTCCTGCCCTTTTCCAAGAAGCGTGCCAATGTCAAGCCTTATCCCGAACTGGAACATCAGCTCTTTCTGGCCTATTGCAAGGAACTTGAGCTTTTTTGAAAGCACTGCCATTTCCTTTGCATCCCTTACAAAAGCCGCGCCTTCCTGCTTCACTGAATCAGGCATGTTAAGCACAAGCTCTGAAAGCTCATCAAATGTTGACAGGTTGATTCTTTTTTTCCAGCAGTCAAACAGTATTAAGTAAAGCACGGCCTGCGCATTCTTCCCTTTGTCATTGTCCAGGTCAAAGCCGATAAGCTTTGCAATAGAGCTGGAAACCTGGCTTACTATGCTGACAACATCCTCGTTTTCCAAATCCCTGCCAGCAAGCTTCAGGGGATTAACGCACAATGGAATGCCTTTTGAAGAAGTTGGAGTAAAAACAACAACCCGCACATTTTCCCGGAATTGTTTCAATCGCTGCTTGTCAACATTTTCACCTGTTCCGGGCATTGCAAGGCTTGCGAGGTCGCCCTGCGGGTCAACGATTATTGAAGGAATGCCGTTAAGCGCAGCCTCTTCAATCAGAACTTTGCTAAGGACTGTTTTACCTGAGCCTGTGCTTCCCAATGCAATAAAGTGCTTTTTCAGCGCATCAAGGCCATACTTGAAATCCTTTCCCAGAATTGCGTCAGCCATTGTGATTTTAGTGTGTTTTATTGTATATAAAGGTTGTTTTATAGTAAAAGTCTTTAATAATCATATAAATTGTGAAGACTTTTACTGATAGCAAAACCCATTATCCGCATTGTCAAAGACTTTTGCTTGCGGGAGTCATAGATTTCCGAGAGCCCCGAAAATCCGCAGATTTTCGATGGATATTAGTAAAACCCATCAACACTTTCTTACGAAAATTAATGGGTTTTACTATAGTTCAGAATATTCTTCCCTGCTTTCTTGGCAGCTATTATCCAGTATCATAAGTGGAATCATACCCGTAAGAGGGATTTGTTTGTGTAACCGCAGGTGTTGTTTCTGTTCCCTGATAAGGCCCACCGGCAGAACAATCAGGAAGCCTTTCGCCATAAGTGTTCCCGTACCTTGCAATATTGTTGTCGCAAACCACTTCTTCGCCATCAACAACAATTATCGGCACTACTTCTATCATTTTCACGCCGCCGTAATAAGTGTAATACTGGTGCGATGCGCCAATGTCTATAGGCGCAAACAGCCGGTCATCATCCTTGCTGGCTGCATCAGTATAATACCTTGCATTAAACCCTGCTATCGGCCTTGAGCCTGTGTTCTCAACAGTAAAGTAATCATAGACAGAGAATCCGCTTGATTCGCATGCGTCAGTAATCATTGCAGCAACGCCCCTGCATTCCTCGCTCCTGTCAGGCTCCTGCACTTCCGCTGGTGTCGGGAAGGTTTCCCTTGGCGGAGGAGTCGGGATTGTCACAATGCGGCTGTTTGATGTTTCTGGAACATAAGAAGCTGTCTCATAATAAGGCTCGCTGTCCTTGGCATAATCCCCAAATGTTGCGCATGCCTTTGCCAGAAACACAATTGCGATTATAATCAGGACAAAAGAAAGGAACCTATGCTTCTTCGGCTGCTGCAGTTTTCTTTCAGCTTCAATGGCGGGTATTGATTCCGTAGGCTGTATTCCCTGCTTCCCGTTGCCAATCCTGCTGCCGCATTCAGGGCAGAATTCATCATCCTCTTCCAGCCTTGCTCCGCATTTCTGGCAGTGTTCCATGTTGATTTGTATAGTGGTTTCATGTATATAAAGTTTGTTTAATATAAAAAAGAAAAAAAGCTTATTGCGAGTGGCGTGATGTTTTGCCGAGCAGGTATACAACAACCAGGATTACCAGTGCTACTGCAATGACAATCCACAGTGTCTTTACCTTCATTCCGCCGACATCAACAACTTCAGATGCGTTGCACTCGGACCTGCCTTCAGGGCATTCCGGCTTTGACATATCCGCTACAAAAGGCACTGTCTTTCCAAGCCTGATTTCCCTGTAGTCAGAGTCTTCCGGTGATGTTTTGTAATCGCCGTTCATAAGCTGGTAGCTCTTGACTGCAGCGCCTGCTTCTGTTGTAGTTGTCTTTGTGCCTTCAACAAGCACTTCTGCATTTTCAGCAGTTGCGCTGTTCAAAGTCACTTTCAGGCCGTTTGCCGTCTCAAACTTGCCGACTTCTATTGTCTTCACTGTTCCTTCAATGTCCAGCTCTGCCTTTGCAGGCACTACCGCGACAGCTGTCGTGTTGTCTGACCCTGCAGACGCTTCCACAGCTGCTGTGAAGCTCTTAAGCACGAGATTGTGCCCCTTCACGTCTGTTCCCATTGTTGTCACAGTTGCAGTTTCACTGAAATCCTCTGTTGCGGTTTCAGCTTCGCCGGCTTGCTCCTTGTAAGGTATGTACTTTATGGTACAGCCTCCGTTCTTGTCACCTGCGGTTGTCGACTCCAAAGTCAAAATCATCGCCTTATAGCTGGGCCCCTTGTCCATTATGAACTTCGGGCTTACATACTGCGCTTTTCCAGCGCCTGCGCCTTCAGACGAGCTTATTACAACATCGTCGGGGCTCATGCAGTACAGGAATCCCTCAAGCTTATGCGTAACGTCCGTGTTTACAACGTCAAAAATAAGCTGCGCCGCTGTCTTTCCAGCGACACCCGGGTTTGTTCTTTTAACCTGCACAGATATGTCTGCCAGAGCAATGCTTGACATGAGCACTACCACCAGTGCCAAAACAAGCAATTTCTTCATGTTTTCACCTCCCTTTTTTTTAATAATGGAACATGCGTTCCTTTATCATAATTCTCGGGTTTGTATGTATATAAAGATTTCTAAACAGACTTATCTCTCTTTCACAGTGCTTCCGCACTTTGTGCAGAACTTCACGCCCGCCTTAAGCCTTGTGCCGCACTTTGTGCAGAACAGGGGAGATTTCACAGCAGGCCCTGCCTTTGATTCAACCGCCCGCGGCTTCTTTTCCATCCTGCGCAGCATCTGCTCGTATTCCTCTTCAATGATATCATCATCAGCATCCATGTCAAGCTTTTTTATTATTTCCTGGACGCTCGGCGGATTTGCAGAATCCAGTTTCAGCTTGTACAGCGCTTTCACAACTTTTCTCCTGTCTGCATCCTCTTTTGCTTTTTCTTCCTTTTCAGCCTTTTCTTTTTCAGCCTGCGCCCTTTCCCGTTCAGCGGCAAGCCTCGCATAAACAGCCTTGCCTTTTGTCGCGCCAAAGTAAATCAGGACAATAACAAGCACTGCAATGCCGATTACAACATACAGCCACCATGCAACGTTTTTGTCGCATGCGTTTTTCTCCATTTCGCATTTGTAAGAATAAAGCCCTGTATCTGCAGGGCAGCCGCAGTCAACGCACGCATTCTGGCTGGACTCGCCTTCAGTGCATTTCCCATCTGCCGTGTCAATTACTGTTATAAAAATCTCTTCTGTCTTTGGGTATTCCGTGCCTTCTATGACCGGCGTGATTACAGATGTCAGCTTTACCTTGCCCGCGCTCTGCCCCTGTATTTTAACCTCGACAGAGGTCCTGCCCTTTGCAGGCACTGTAATCTGGCCTCCTGTGCACTGGTTGCCTGTGCAGTCAGCACCGCCGATTATGCCTGACATTGAAGCGCCTGTGTCTATGTTCAGCGTAAGCTTTGTAGGAATGTCAGATTCAAGCGTGTTGTCAGCGCTTATCGTAACCGTGGTTTCCTCCATTGCAGATATGATATTTTTTTCGCTGCTCAGAATTGTGTTAAGCGCGCGCATGCACTTGCTTTCCCTGTTGCAGTAGTTTGATTCGCACTGGAAATAGCAGCCGCAGTTGCTTCCATCTTCCAATGAGCTTACTTTTTCGCATTTGCCTGTCTTTAAGCATGCCTGAAATCCCTCATCGCAGCCGCAGTGGTTTTCCTGGCAGAGCTTATCGCCGCAGCTCTTTCCTGGCTTTGTTGTTGTGCTTTCTTCACCTGAGCATTTATGGTCAGTGCAAACGCCTGCTTTTCTCACAACTTTTTCGAGCGTTGCCCTGAAATCCGGTGCGCAGCTAAATTCCCCGGTGGGTGTATCCCTTGTTGTGCAGTGCTCATCCTTTATGCAGTCAACGCACTGACCGTTAAAGCAGTATGTGCTGGTGCCGCATCCTGCGTCAGCTGCACAGCTTGTGCAGTCTTCCCCGAAATCCTTCTTGCCGTTTCCGCACAATGAAGCACAGCCTCTCTGATCTGCCTTTCCCGTGCCTGGCGCGCATTCCTCTGCGCTGCTGCACCTGCAATCGCCATTGCAGCTCATGCAGTTCTCATTTGAGTCGCATCTTCCGTTGCCGCAAAATGTTTCGCACCTGTTGTAGCTGCACCTTTCATAATCCGAACACCGGCAGTCGCTCCAGCAGGTACCGCAATTTTCGCTTCCATCGCATTGCCCGTTGCCGCAGTAAGTTTCGCAGTTGCCAAGCATGCACCTTTGATACTGCCCGCACCCGCAGTCCTGCGAGCATCCGCTGCATGTTTCCCCTGAATCGCAAACGCCGTTGCCGCATGAAAGAACACAGGCACCTTCACTGCAAACCTGATTCCAGCCGCAGTACTCGGCAACCCGCAAGGGAGTGCCGCAGCTGTCATACCACCACGGGTTCCCGGCATTGCACTGCTTATAGCTGTTAATGATGCAGTCTGTTGCCAAAACACTCTGCAAAAGCATTAATAATACTGCAAAAACCAATGCAAAAATACACCCTCTTTTAATCATGCTCATATTTGAGACGCTTGCTCTTTATTTAAGCATTTCTAATCCTGTTCAGAAAAAAATAAAGGGGTGTAGAAAAAATAAGCCTCAAAAAAAGAAAAATAAAAGAGCTGATGCCCCGAGGCAAAGGGGCATCAGCATAAAAGTAAGGGCATCGGGGGTGTATAGTCTTTAGAAAACTATAAACAGTATGCCCTTAAACATGCTTTTACCTGATGAACTCTATGCCGAGCTCCTGGTTCATCTGGACGCCTTTTGAGGCTGTCTTTGACGCAACGCCCCTGCCGAGTATGTAAGGCGAGTTAACGCCGGTTATGATTGTCATAACCCTCATCTTGCCGGACATGTCGTTTGCGACTCTTGCGCCCCAAATGACATTTGCATCTGGGTCCAGAGCTTCAGTTATCATTTCACCAGCTCTGCTTACTTCATCCAAGGTAAGGTCATTGCCGCCTGTGATGTGTATCAAGGCACCTGTTGCGCCCTCATAGCTAACATCCAACAGCGGGTTGCTCAATGCCCTTTTCACTGCTTCCTCTACCCTGTGCTCAGAGTCTGACTCGCCTACGCCAATGACTGAAACGTCTCCGTTTGCCATTATTGCCTTGACGTCTGCATAGTCGAGGTTGACCAGTGAAGGCACTGCGATTATCTCAACGATACCCTTTATCATTGTAGAGACAAGCTCGTTTGCAACTGCAAATGCCTGCTGTACCGGCAGGTTGCCCGCAATCTGAACCAGCCTGTTGTTGTCAATGACAATTACTGTGTCGCTGACTTCCCTCAGCTGCTGCAATCCAAACTCCGCCTTGTCTATTCTTGCCCTTTCAATGTCAAAAGGCATTGTGACGCACCCGATTACGATTGCGCCTGCTTCCTTTGCGATTTGTGCAACCACAGGTGCAGCTCCGGTGCCGGTTCCTCCGCCCATGCCAGCTGTAACAAATACCATGTCCGAGCCCTTCAGGGATTCCTTTATCTCTGAAATCTGCTCTTTTGCAGCCTCTCTTCCCTTGTCTGGGAAACCGCCGCATCCAAGGCCCCTTGTCAGGTCGCGGCCGATTAATATTTTCTTATCCGCTTCCATTAAGTCAAGGTGCTGCTTGTCGGTGTTCATTGCCACGATTTCCGCGCCCTGAACTCCCTTCTTGTACAGCCAGTTTGTTGCGTTTGAGCCGCCGCCACCAACACCAATTACCTTAATGTTGGCTTGTCCGATTGTCGATTCACTGGACTTGAAGTCCGGTGCTGCCTTCAGTGCGTTCTGCACGATAAATTCCATTTTCTTGCCTCCATTTTTTGGGTTTTATATAATTGAAAGTATATTATGAATCACCATAATCTTTATTAATGGCCCTATACTATACTTCCTTTAGAAATCGGTGTTCGCCAAAACACTTGTTTCGCCAATCGAATGCAACCTTCGCCAAAAGGTTGAAACCAATCCGCCAAAGTTTCGCCAAAAACTTTGATTGAACGTTTCTGATATTTTTAATATACAGGGTAGTATTTAAATATTATTATCCCACAACATATGTTTTGCAGCATATAGTTCAGCCAATTCTCCGAGAAAAAAGAGGATTCTTGCTGTAAAGTGCAGTTACTCAAGTGTAGTCCAGCATCATTTGAAAGTAAAAACCCGTCACAGCAGAGTATAGAATTCTCCCAGATGCTCCGCCAGTATTGGCGTTTGAATACAATCCAGCCTAGCCGCCCTGACGGCCTGTGCAAGGTATAATTTTTTCCTTCTTTCATCGCATGATGCCCTTGCAATTTTCAGGGCAGAAATATAATCAAGTTTTGTAAACTCCCGCTTTGTAATGCCGTCTGCAGCTAAATCAGTATCGCTTGGCTTCAGCCTGCTGAGCTTTTTTACAAGCATATCGAGGGGGGTTCTGCCTATTTCCATTTTTTCAAAAAAATATTAGGATTTTCTGCATACGCCCGTATTTAAATGTTGCGTTTTAAAGCGGAAAGAGTTCCCCGAAACTAATTTAAACAACCGCGCATTTAACAATTCACATGGAACAGTTCTCAAACGGCGATGAAGTGGAAATAATATCAGAAGGCAAAACACTAACCGGAAAATATATTGAGAATCCGGACCGAGAATTTGTCTCTTTGAAATTAAGTTCAGGATATAACATAGGCATTGAAAGGAAAAAGACAAAGTCAATTAAATTATTGAAAAAGCATTCAGCTGAAAAGCACGCGAAAGAAGCTGTAAAAGAGAACAAGGAATTAAAGACAATCACAATCCTACACACAGGCGGCACTATAAGCTCTGCTGTTGATTATGCAACAGGCGCTGTTACCCCGCACTTTACGCCGGAAGAATTAATCGCAATGTTCCCGGAGATGAAAAGCGTTGCAAACATCCGCTCAAGGCTGATGGGGAACATGGCCTCTGATGACATGAGATTTGCGCACTACAACCTGATGGCAAAAGAGGCTGAAAAGGAAGTTAAGGCAGGAAGCAGCGGAGTGATTATCACGCAGGGAACTGACACGCTGCACTACACTTCCGCAGCCCTGTCGTTTATGCTTGAGAACCTTCCTGTGCCTGTCCTGGTTGTGGGTGCGCAGAGAAGCTCTGACAGGGGAAGCTCTGATGCAGCTATGAATCTCATATCAGCATGCCTGTTTATTGCAAAAACTGATTTCGCAGGCGTTGCAGTGTGCATGCACAAAGGCATGGATGATACTGTATGCTCAATACTCCCGGGTGTAAACGCAAGAAAGATGCATTCCTCAAGAAGGGACGCGTTCAAGGCTGTAAACATGGAAGAAATTGCAGAAGTTGATTATAACACAGGCAGTGTCAAAATGCTGCACGGCGATTATAAGCAGGCTGACAAAAGCCTAAAGCTGAAAGTTTCCCTGATGGATGAAAAGCTGAAAATCGGCATTGCTGTTTCGCATCCAAACATGTTTGCAAAAGAGCTTGAGGCATACGAAGGGTTTGACGGGCTTGTGCTGGAGGGGACAGGACTGGGGCATTTCCCAATATCTGAGATTGATGAGCATACAAAAGAGCATAAGAAGATTCTTGCAGCCATTGAAAAGCTTGCAAAAAAAATGCCTGTCGTTATGGCCCTGCAGACAATATATGGCAGGGTTGACATGAATGTGTATTCCCCCGGAAGAGTATTGCAGGAAAAAGGGGTTCTTGGAAACCTAAGCCCTATGGCTCCTGAGACTGCTTTTATCAAGATTGCATGGCTTTTGTCCAATCACCCGAAAGATGTTAAGAAGCTGTTCATGGAAAACCTCCGCGGGGAGATTGTAAAGCGGATTGGGGCTCAGGAGTTCTAGAGACAGCCTGCCTTACGATAACCTTTTTAAACAGATGTGCACTATATATATGTAATTAACATGAAAACCATGAAAACGCTGATATTGGGCCTTGTAATGGCGTGCCTGATGCTGTCCGCAGTGGGGGCGGTAAGTGCGGCATGCTCTATTACTGTTTCTACTCCTGCTTCAGGGGATAAATGGGCGGGAACAGAGTTAATTGAATGGACAGCTACAGGCTGTGGGAATGATTTTGATATATTCCAGAACCACAACGGCGCAGGCTATCCTTCTGTAACAACGGGCAATATAGCGGATAATTTTCATTCCACGGAAAACACTTATGTTTGGGATACGTCTTCCGTTTCTGATGGGGGCAGCTATAAGATTAAAGTGTGTAAAATAAACACCCATTCTTCTTGTGATGCATCAGCCCAATTTAGGATAGACAATACAAAACCGACAGTTTCTATAAAATCCCCTGCAGAAGGGAGCAGTATCAGCGGGACAATAAAAATAAAAGCAAGCGCCTCGGATAGCGGTAGCGGAATTGCCAAAGTTGAGTTTTGGCATGCAAGCATCAGTACAAAAATAGGCGAGGATACATCTTCACACTATTCAATTAACTGGAATACAACTGCTGTTTCTGACGGAAGCCATGATATATGGGCTGTTGCATATGACAAGGCTGGGAATTATATTAGCTCAGGCTTAGTGCAGGTCAATGTTGATAATTGCATAGACCGCGATGGTGATGGATATTACGTTACCTCGACCGGGGGCTCATGCGGAGATGTTGACTGTGATGATACTCAATTTTTGTATGCAGATGCTGACGGTGACGGTGCAGGTAGTGGTTTCCCTGTAGCTTGCGGTGTAAATACAAATACAGACTGTGATGATACAAATAATGCAGTCAATCCAAGCGCAACAGAAGTATGCAATGGCGTTGATGATAATTGCGACGCGCTCGTAGACAATGACCTTACAGCCCCGCTTAATCTTCTTCAAGAGGGAGTATGCGAAGGCTCAAGAATGACCTGCGGCGGAGTTGCAGGGTGGGGAGATAATTATTTATCTGTTGATAATTATGAAACTACCGAAACAACATGTGACGGTTCAGACAATGATTGCGATGGAACTGCTGATGAAGATGTGACAACAACATTCTATGCAGATGATGACGGAGACTCATATGGGAACAGAGTAATTTCAACCGACGCATGCGCTGCTTCAACAGGATTTGTTGCAGATAACACAGACTGCGATGACAATGATGTAGCTTTGAACCCTGCAACGGTCTGGTACAAAGACGTGGATAATGATTTGTACTCAAATGGCGACACTTACGTTCAATGTGTGCAGCCTGAGGGTTACAATCTTGCCAGCGAACTGACAGCAACAAGCGGTGACTGCGATGATTCAAGTGATGCTGTTAATCCAAGCGCAACAGAGTTCTGCAATACTATTGATGACAACTGCGACGGCACTGTCGATGAAGATACTGCAGTGGATGCTTTAACATGGTTTGAAGACACTGATGGTGATTTTTCCGGGGATGCAGCAAGCCCAACCGCATCTTGCACTCAACCGGAGGGATATGTATCAAACAGCGATGACTTGTGTGTTAGCGACCCAGATAAGAACGCTGAAGAGATATGCGGATGCGGTGTAGCAGATACAGATTCTGACGGCGATAGCACAGCTGATTGTTTTGATGCATGTGTTGATGACATCTTTAAAACCGAAGCAGGAATATGCGGTTGCGGGGTATTAGATGTAGACTCAGACTCAGATGGCACAGCTGACTGCATGGATGGTTGTGTCGATGATATCTTTAAAACCGATGAAGGAGTATGCGGCTGCGGTGTAGAAGACACAGATGCAGACGGCGACGGAATAGCAAATTGTAATGACAATTGCGATGCAGTTGCAAACCCTGACCAGTCTGATATGGATGGAGATGGAGTAGGCGATGCATGCGATAATTGCGCAAGTGCTGCAAACCCAACCCAAGTTGATGCGGAGGGTGACGGGATAGGAGACTCGTGCGACAATTGCCAATTAACACAAAACCAAGACCAGGCAGATGGGGACATTGATGGCATAGGGAATGCCTGCGACTTATATTATTGCAGTATAACCAACGAAGGTATTGAAACCTGCGATGGATTAGACAATAACTGCGATGAAGCCGTTGATGAGAGCGTTACATCTGAATTTTACTTTGATGGTGATGGCGACTCATTTGGGGACCCGGAATCATCAGCTCGGGCCTGTTCTGTGCCAATAGGGTTTGTAGATGACAACACCGATTGCAATGATGATGACGAGAGCATAAATTCAGATGCAACCGAACTCTGCAATGGCATTGATGACGACTGCGACGGCGAAACAGATGAGGGAAACTTCACGGATGCAGACTCGGACGGGATAAAAGACTGTGTTGACACAGACAATGACAATGACGGCGTTGATGACTCCGATGACCTGATTGAGGGAATAGGCTCTGATGTGAATACAAATATCCCTGGCCTCATGTTCTTGGTTGATGATGTGCAGGATGCAGACAATTATGCAGGAGCAGGCAATGTAACATTTGCAGATTCTGCAACAGGTGAAACCTTCGTGGAGTTCAGCTATGACTTCAGCGCAGGCGAGGCATTGGACTTAAGCAAGATAAACATCACCCTTGGCGAAGGCTCAATAATAATCAAAGGCATTAACCTTACAGGCCAGAACGCAACAAAAACAGCATACCTGAACCGCACAGGCAGCAGCAACACGCTTTGCGTGATAGATAATGAAGTGGACTCGATAAGCGTTGAGGGGGACTGCTCAAATGGTGCCAGGGTTGTTTGCGACGGCAGCGCTTACGGCGCATATAAATGCAATATTGTAGGAAACAAGTATAAGGTGGAAGGCTTAATGCACTCAGCAATCGCAGAGTACAGCGCACCAGCAGCACAGGCAGCTGCAGCTACAGGAGGCTATAGTGGAAGTTTAATTGTAGTCGGGCCGAGGGAAAACACGCCAAAGCCTGCCGAAACACCAGCTGGAAAAGCAGAAGAAACTGAAAGCGCTGAAACAGAACCAAAGGAAGAAACACAAACAGAGGAAACACCTGTGCAAAGCGCGGCTCCGGTTGAAGCCCCCCAGGGAAGATTCAGCGGGCTTACAGGAAGGGTTATCAACCGCCTGAAAAGCGTCCCAAGCTCATGGTTCCAGATAGCAGGCGTATCAGTCATCTTGATTATGGGAGCGGGCATTGCGGATTACTTCTATAACAGAAGAAAGCATTCACGGCCAAAACAGTTCTATAAGCCCAAAAATTAAATTGTTCTCCGGATACATTGCCCGCGATAGTTTTTTAAACACCCGCCCTTTTATCAAATACCAATGGAAGACTACCAAAAGCTCGGCTTCAGGTGCGGCATTGAAATACACCAGCAATTAGAAACGCATAAATTATTCTGCAGCTGCCCTTCGCTTGTAAACGATGAAAACAGGCCTGAGATTATAATAAAAAGGAAGATAAGGGCTGTCGCGGGAGAGACAGGAGAAATAGACAAGGCAGCCGCCTTTGAAAAGCAGAGGAACAGGGCATTCATATATGAAGCCTGCAGGACAAGCAGCTGTTTGGTGGAGCTTGATGAAGAGCCGCCGCATGAAGTAAACCGGGATGCGCTAACGATCGCATTAGAAATAGTTTTGCTGTTGAATGCAAAGCCTGTAAGCCAGATACAGTTCATGAGAAAAACAGTCATTGACGGCTCAAATGTTTCGGGCTTCCAGAGAACTGCATTGATTGCAACAGACGGCTTTATTGAAACTTCAAAAGGAAAAGTCGCAGTTCCCACAATCTGCCTGGAAGAAGAGGCTGCCAAGAAAATTAAAGAGGAAAACAACACAGTAACCTACCGCCTTGACAGGTTAGGGGTTTCATTGGTTGAAATAGCGACAGACGCAAGCATAAAAGACCCGGAGCATGCAAAGGAATGCGCTTCAATCATAGGCATGGCATTAAGGTCAACAGGCAAGGTAAAAAGAGGCATTGGCACAATAAGGCAGGACGTGAATGTTTCAATAGCAGGCAGGGCAAGGGTAGAGCTGAAGGGATTCCAGGAACTGAAAAGCATGCCTTTGGTTATTGCAAACGAAGTGAAAAGGCAGATGGCTTTAACAGAATCAAAGCCTGAAGTGCGCAAGGCAAACCCGAACGGCACAAGCGAGTTTTTGCGCCCAATGCCTGGCGCAGCAAGAATGTATCCTGAAACAGATGTGAAGCAGATTATTGTCACCGGCGAAATGATTGGCTCTATTGTAATTCCTGAACTGCTCACTGAAAAAGCCGAGAAGCTTGAAAAGAAATATGGGCTTAACACGGATTTGGCAAAAGAAGTGCTTGACACGGACTTTGAGTTTGGAGAGCTTGTGAAACTGCTCCCGCAGGTTGAGCCGACATTTATCGCGACTGCAATCACCGCCTATCCCAAAGAGCTTAAAAGAAGATTCAATCTTGAGCCTGAAACGGTTTCGGGAAACGCATACAAAGAGATTCTCGGCTATCTTAATGAAGGGAAGATTGCAAAAGAGGCTGTGATTGAGCTTATGGCTGACGCTGCTTCAGGGAAGAAGATAGACATTTCCCGCTTTGCAACAGTGTCTGCCGGAGACCTGAAAGGCGAGCTCAGGAAGATAATTGATGCAAACAAGGGCGCTTCAATGGGCGCTTTGATGGGAGAAGCGATGAAGAAGTTCCGCGGCAAGGCAGACGGCAAGAAGATAATGGATACGCTGAAGGCTTTATTGGAACAGTGATTACCTGAATTTCTGCTAGTTTTTA